>JABVCK010000008.1 GCA_013540605.1 Bacillota bacterium | reverse complement strand
CCCTAAACTTGTAAACACTTTTGATTTTTCAAAGAGCAAAACTCAAACTTTTTTTGAGAAGCTCTCAATCCCTGGAATTACAGGGCTTTGGGCTCTCAAATTGACGCTAATTTAATTTTATACGAGGGGAGGGAATAGGATAGCATGAGCTTGGATATGAAGATTGTAGAGTATGTTTACAGGCATCTGCAAAACCCGCTGTTTGACCGGGTAATGCCCTTCGTATCCCGGCTGGGAAACGGAGGTTTGATATGGATAGGTATTGCCGCTGTGTTCCTGATGAGCAAAAAATACAGAAAAACCGGCATTATGGTTATCTGCTCAATGCTGGTTGGGGCAGTGATCGGGGAGGTAATGCTCAAGAATATTATTCAGAGGGCAAGACCCTTTGTGGAGATGCCGTACTATAATCTGCTGATTGACACGCCAAAATCTTTTTCGTTTCCTTCAGGGCATACGACTTCATCCTTTGCAGTTTTGGGAACTGTAGTAAGGACGGTTGACAACAGGCTGTGCAGAGGAGCGGTAGCGCTTCTTGCATTCTCAATTGCCTTTTCCCGGTTGTACTTGTTGGTCCACTATCCCACTGATATACTGGGAGGTATTGCACTGGGGTTAATGTCTTCGTATATAGTGTACAAATGGAATGTGGTAGAAGTCCTGTTTTCTATTTTTAGGCATTGATCCATAATTAGCGGAGGTGGTCAGTATGTTGAGGGTTGATATCAACAGTGACCTTGGGGAAAGCTTTGGCTGCTATAGAATAGGGAATGACGGGGAGATCCTGAAGTACGTTACATCGGCCAATATAGCCTGCGGCTTTCATGCGGGAGACCCCCTTGTGATGGAAAGGACCGTTAAGATGGCCATGGAGAATGGTGCAGCCGTGGGGGCGCATCCGGGTTTCCCGGACCTTCTGGGCTTTGGCAGGCGCGAAGCAGGGTGAAGCAAAAGAACCGTCCCCCTGCTTCTTTCCCCTGCTTCTTTTGCTTCACCCCTGTTATATGTACTATGCCGAAAAATAAGTTCCGTCAAAGAAACCACCCTTTTTACGGGTGGCTTGTGATGCTACTTGTTTCGATTGTTCCTGTTCGTCTGGATTATTTTTGTGTCGCTTCCGGCGTTCTGATTGTTCTGCAGCATCTGCTGCTGCTGGTAAAGGGTATTGTTTTCGGTAATATAGTTCAACCTGTTATTGAGCATATCCACGTGGCGCTGCATATCCTGCTCCATTTGCTGGAACATCTGTTTTGCTGTAGTATCATCGGTTGATTCAGCGAACATGGCATAGGTCCCCTTGGCGGATTCAGCGGAAGCGATGGCCTTTTTTATATCGCTTTTAACGGTCATAGAAAAACCTCCTGTGTTTTATTCCTACTTATTATTTGTAAATTCCATATAGAATAAAACAGGTAAAAAATCTTGGCCGTTCTATTTTTATTGACAAATGGGAAATTTTACAAATAATAATTGCCGGGGTTTTGAAGGAAAACGTATGTTCTTAACGAATAAGTAAATATCTCTGGAAAAACTAAGCAGTTCTTGGGAGTGAAAGCTATGCGGAAAATCAGAATTCTTCATACGGGGGACCTGCACCTGGGTGCAACCTTCGCCCGTTCACAACTGCCCCGGGAAATCGGAAGGGCACGGAGGCAGGAACTATGGGAAACCTTTAGCTCCATAATAAAAATGGTCAAAACGGAAGACATTGATATACTGCTCATTGCAGGGGACTTATTCGAATACGATTACTGCACTACAGCGGACATTGCGAGGATTGACGGCAAGTTCAGGGAGATTGAAGGGGTGCCTGTATTCATATCGCCCGGGAATCATGACCCCGTGGTGGCAGACTCCCTTTATAATACATACAGGTGGAGTCCCAATGTCCACATTTTTAAGGGCGAAGGCATACAGGGCATAAGGATAGAAAACCTCAACACCACGGTCTGGGGCTGCGGCTGGGAGGGCCCGGAAATGCGGGAAGAGCTCCTTAAGGGGTTCCACGTCCGGGGGGAGGATATAAATATTCTCCTGCTGCACTGTGACGTAGTTGCAAAGGGTTATTCTTCAAGCTACCTTCCTGTCCTGCCGGAACAGCTTGAGGGATGCGGGGCTGATTATGCTGCCCTTGGCCACATACATAAAAGGGGAGAGGTCAGGTTCAACGGGAAGATTGTAGGGAGGTACTGCGGAAGTCCTGAGCCCCTGGATTTCAGCGAAGCCGGACAGCATGGCATATATATTGCGGAAGTTGGAAAGGGTGTGAGCAGCGTCAAAACGGTGCCGGCTGCTAAAAGGAGGTTTATTACAGAGAGGATCAGGGTTGAGTCCCATAATACGCCGGAGGATATAATAGAGGCTATGGAGACAGTCATTGCTGCCTCAGGAGAAAGCAACCTGTACAGGTTCCAGGTTGTTGGGAATACCGATCCGGCTGCCATGCTTGATACCGAATACCTGGCCAGGGCCGTTGGAGCCTTTTATGTGGCCATAGAAAACAACACCCTGCCCGATTATGACCTTAAGGGCATAATTGAAGAAGAGGGAAACTCCATAACAGGGAAGTTCCTATCCCTTGCGCTGCTGAAGATTGAGGAGGAAACCGACCCGGATAGGAAAAAAATACTGGAAAGGGCTGTGCGTGTAGGGTTAGAAGCCCTTAACGGCAGGAAGGTGCTTGAGAGATGAGGATACTGGATATGCACCTTAAAGGTTTTGGAAAATTCAGGGACAAAACTATAAAACTCGAAAGGGGTTTGAACATAATATTCGGGCCCAATGAATCCGGGAAGTCCACCGTGCACAAATTCATTGAGGCCATGTTCTTCGGTTTTGTGAAACCGGGGGTAAAGAGGAGGATTTTGCTGGACGAGCACGAGAAATACCGTCCGTGGATAGGAGAGCTATACGAGGGCAGTATTGTATATGAAACGGCCGGTGGGATTTTCAGGGTTGAAAGGAACCTGCTCAAAGGCCGGGAGAGCGTTGCGGTGTTTGATGATGTAACGGGAGAAGAGATAACAAAGAGTTTCCGGTATGACAAAAACCGCAGGGAGCCGTTGTTTTGCCGGCAGCATCTCGGCATAAACCAGACGGTGTACAAGAACACTATCAGCATAAGCCAGCTGGGCAGTAAAAGCGATGGTGAGCTGGCGAGGGAAGTGGGCACGCAGCTGAGCAATATGTATTCTTCCGGAGATGTGGAGATATCTGTGGCCCGGGCGGAAAAAATCATTAAGGAGTACATAGATGATATAGGGACAGAAAGGGCCTATACGAAAGAATACGGGAAGCTTTGCAGGCAAAGGGATGAGCTTGAAGACCGCATGCACATTGCGGTAAAAAGGATGGAGAGCTTAAGGGAATACCAATACCAGCTGAAAGATCTGGAGGAGAAAATGGAGCTGCTGGAGGTTGAACACCGGGACATCCAGGAAAAGATCCGGTGTGTGGAGGACTACCTGCTGCTCAAGCGGTGGGAAAGCATCAAGGCGCTGAAGGATAAGGAACGGGAACTCCAGGGGCGTTTAGCGGAGTTCGAAAAATACAAAGGCTTCGACGAAAGCGGCAGCAATGAGGTTTTTGCCCTGGAAGAGTTCATACAAAGGGAAAAGAAGATGCTGGATATGCTGGAAGCAAAGATTGACGACCTGTGCGGCAGGATTAAGGCTGTCGCGGAAGAGCTGGATGCCGGAGGAAATATGGAGCTTGCCGTAGAAAACTGTCTGGAGCTGAGAGGGCTATACGCAAGGTTCCTGGAATTGGTTGAGAGAAGGGACAGAACCGTTCTTGAGATACGGGAGCTGGACAACAGGCTTAAGGATATACAGGATAGCTGTGATAATGCCTTGGACGAACGGACGCTTTTACGGGCTGAGGAACTGCAGGATGCCATAGACAAATCGGGAAAGGATCCGGGAGCCCAGGAATACTACAGGCTGAGACTGGAAAAAGAGGCGGCTGTCCGGGGGTATAGAAGAAACACGAATATTTCTATCTTATCCGTTACGGCGCTGGTCATCACCGTAGTGCTGGGTATATTCATGAAACCGCTGATGTTTGCAGTATCCCCGCTGTTTTTATTGTCCGGCTTGTATGGCCTATGGAAGTGCAGATTGAATAAGAGCAGGCTTTCCGACACGGACAATGCTTTAGCTCAGCTCGAAAAAGAGAGGATTTCATGGGAACACCGTCTGAATGAACTCAGATATGAGATGGAAGATATATTCAACCGCTGCCGGGTCAGCTCCGTATATGAAGCCAGAGCAAAATTCAGGGAGCAGGAGCGTCTGGCTGAAAAGGCTCGTGGGATGGAAGAAAGGATCAGGGATAAGAACGGCGCACTGGATAGCGATGTCAGGGAAATAGGACGTATAAGGGAGAAAATACTCGGCATGCTGGAAGAGGCGGGGATCGACGCTGGCGAAGACATTAGGAGCGCTCACGTGGAAGAATACCTGAACCGTGTTGAGGGATACAGGAGGATAAAGGATGAGTTTTCCGACCTGAACAGGCAGAGAGAGAGCCTTGACCATGATTACCGGCAGCGCGTGACGGAGCTGCAGGAAAAGCAGGCGAGAAGGGATGAACTGATAGAACTTTCCGGTGCCGCCGGTATCGAAGAATACAGACAGAGCGTCGAGGGTTACCGGAATTATAAGGAGGTCAGGAGGCAGCTGCAAGAGACCGTAAGGCTTGTGGAAACCAAACTGGACGGCGATGACTACCTGACCCTTCTGCGGGAAGTGGAGGCCATCACAGGCGACGGTGCTGCCGCGGCCGGCGAGTACAACAAAGACGAGCTTGCCAGGTACCTGTCACGCAGAGGCGATATAAAGGACGCCCAGGGGGAAGTGGCTGCGGCCATGGAAAAAGCCAGGGGGAGCATGGAAACCCTCATGGAAGGCTATATATCACCGGCGGAAATAGAGGAGGAACTGGAGACGCTTAAACTGCGGCTTAGGGCGCTGGATGCGGAAAGAAGCGCCGCTTGCATAGCCCTTGACCTTATAAAAGAAGCCGCTGCACAGGTGCACAGGGAATTCGCCCCCCTGCTGAATGAACGGGTTAGTCAGGTAGTGTCGGTTGTAACAGGAGGAAGGTACAGGGAGTTGAAGATCACAAGGGATCTCGAAATATATGTGGTTTCTCCTGACACAGGACGCCAGGTCAGGGTCGAGGCGCTGAGCGGAGGCACTGTAGACCAGTTCTACTTTGCATGCAGGATGGGTATTGCGGACCTTTTGTCAGGGGATAATAGACTGCCGATGATACTTGATGACAGCTTCGTGCAGTACGACATGGAACGCTTGGAAAATATTATGGGATATTTGATGGATGTTTCCGGGGAAAGGCAAATAATAATATTTACCTGCCACAACAGGGAGAAAGAAGTTGCGGATAAGCTCGGCAGGGGTTATAATTATGTGGAACTGTAATGACATTAGTTCGTAGTTGGTAGTTCGTAGTTACCAGGGTAAGCCTTACAGGTCTTTTTCTCTTAGTACTATTCTATGTTCTGCCAATCGGCAACTGGTCACTGGGTTACTGGGCATGGGGAAAGAAGGTTGCGGCATGAGGCTTGAAAGGGGACATTACACAGCTTTTATTACAGGCGCCGTATGGGGCACCGTGGGATTATTCACCAGGAGCTTGTTTGATGCAGGGTTGAGCACGCTTCAGATAGCAACTTACCGCTCGACGGCAACGGCGCTGGTTATGGGAATAGTGGTCGCCCTCTGGAACAGAGGTCTATTCAAGGTGGAAAGAAGTGATTTGCCGTACCTGGCACTGTTCGGCTTTTCGGGTATTACCCTGGCATATTTTACCTATCTTAATGCAATGCTCTATACTTCCCTCGCCACCGCGGCCATGCTGATGTACACGAATCCTATCTATACTACACTGCTGGCTGCCGTGATATTCAGGGAAAGGATATACAAAGGCAAAGTGGCGGGGCTGATAATGCTTATAGCAGGCTGCGCACTCCTTGTTAAGGTTTACGACACATCATACTTCGCAGTAAACCTTCGGGGTATTATGTACGGCCTGGCATCGGGCGTAAGCGTAACCGCAGCAGCCTTGAGCGCAAAGAAGGTATCGGCAAAATACCACCCCCTTACGTCTATTTTCTATACTTTCTTTTTCGGCTCGCTGTTCCTGGCTGTTTTTTCCCAACCATGGAAGAGCGGAGGCATTGCGCTTCAGAAAAGTATATTAATGCCTCTTGGGTTTTTGGTTCTGGTCCCCGGCATCCTTGGATTCTTCCTTTATATGTACTCCGTTAAAAGAATTGAGGTAAGCCAAACGGAGGCGTGTGTTATGGTTGAGCCGGTGGTAGCAGCAATAATCGGATATATGTTCTTCGGCGAAACAATGGATTGGGTGCAGCTGGCGGGAGCGGTTACCATTTTAAGCGGGGTCCTTGTCTATAACGATGCCTGGTCCGGGATTGCCGTTAAGAAAGGCGATACATTGAATGTAGAGGAGATGCTGGACGATGGAACTGAAGGTAGCTGTTAAGGCGGTAATCATTAAACACGGGAGAGCGCTGGTAATAACCCGGTCAAAGGATGAGATGGCAAAATCCGAGTTTGAAGGTATAGAGATAATCGACCTGCCGGGCGGACTTATAGAAACGGGGGAGAGCATCGAAAGCGCTCTGCGCCGCGAAATAATGGAGGAAGTCGGCCTTACGGTGGACATAGTTAAGCCTATCCTGGTATCCGACCATTTTGGGCACGGCCTGCACATAGTAGGCATACTCTTTCTATGCATGTATAAAAGCGGCGAGGTAGTCTTAGGTCCTGAGCACGACGGGTACTACTGGGTAACCCCAGGGGAACTCAGGGAAATGGACAGCAGTTGCTGGGCCATAGAGCGGGTGGAACTAGGTCTAAAGGAATATTATAGGTGCACTGACAGCAGGTGATGCCTGCTTTTTTTAATGAAAATTTTTCTCCTACCGACATATTTTGTTACCTTTCTGCGAATGAATATGGCAAAAGGATTAGGGAGGGATATTGAATGAGAAAAATAATAAAATTTATGGCGCTGATAATGGTATTTGCTCTCGTTTTCTCGGCTGTAGCCCTTGCAAAACCCAATAACTCAGAACCCAAGGAGAAGAGGAACGAAAATTCACTGAGCTACCGGTTTGCCGAGAGAATGACTTTTAAAGAGAAAGAGCAAAAGGGCCTTGCAAAAGTCCTGGAGGAAGATATGATTGCAGGAATACTTGAAGAAGATGTAGATAGTGAAGAAGGCGATGATGAAGAGGAGACAGATGAAGGTACAGAAGAAGAGGACGAAATGGCCGGGCTGTTGAGTCTGCGTGAGAGATTGCGGGAGAGGCTGGAACAGAATGAAGACGATGTGAAAGCCCTAAGGAAAATGGCGATAGTGCAGAAAAATCTTGGCAGCTACGAGGAGGCACTGGGATATGCAGAACGCCTCCTGGCACGTGAAGGTGAACGGGTCAAGGCCATGATTATCCTTGCCCAGGTATACAGGAATATGGGCGAGACCGAGAAAGCTTTAGAATACCTGGATGAAATCCTGGAGGAATATCCCGATGCAAAGGTAAGGGCATATAAGGCGATACTCCTGGAGGAAGAGGAGGACCTGGAGGAAGCTATTAACACAATGGAAGAAGCGGTGGAAGAGGACCCGGATACCCTCGAGTATTACGAAGGTCTGGGTGAAATGTACAGGAAAGCCAACAGGCAAGGGGTAAAGGTATTCGTTGACGGTAAAAAGCCCGAGTTTGACGTACCCCCGGTTATAAGGGATGGCAGAACCCTGATACCGGTAAGGGCGGTGGTAAGCTCCATGGGGGCAGAGGTTGACTGGGATCCCGAGGAGAAGATTGTTACAATAGTTAAGGACGGTAAAACAATAACCCTTAAAATAGACAGCCAAGAGGTCTATGTGGATGGTGAGCCTTTTACCCTTGATGTACCGGCCACAATAATAGACGGCAGAACCCTTGTGCCGGGCAGGTTCGTATCCGAGGCCTTCAATGCACTGGTTCACTGGATTGGAGACTATGAGATGGTCGTTATAGATCAGAGTAATGACAACAGCGGATATGAAGATGCTGAAGAATAATACTGCTTTACCTTTAATCCGCCCAAATGGGCGGTTCTTTTTGTGCCAGACAAGGGGGCCAGACAAGGCCAGACAAGGGGACAGGGACTTGCCTGCCTTGTCTGGCCGCTTTTTTACAGCAGGGGCGAGAAGAGGCGGGCTGTTGACTCCTTGAGATTTTCAGTCAGGGGTCTGTCGGTCCATTTCTTCAGGTCTATTTCGATACAGTGCTTCAGGTCCCGGGAGAAATCCTCCTCAAGAATCTTTGCAATTTGTTCGTCAAATATCAGGGCATTTACCTCATATCCAAGGTGCAGGCTTCTTATATCAAAGTTGGCAGTTCCTACAGAGGCGATTTTACCGTCAACCTGTATTACCTTGGCATGTATGAATCCCCTCGTGTATTCATATATACGCACGCCGGCTTCCATCAGCTCTTCGTAATAGGAACGGGATGCCCAGTGTACGATTTTTTTGTCCGGTATACCGGGCACCAGCAAGCGGACGTCTACATCCGAAAGGGCTGCGAGCTTTAACGCTGTCAGGAGGCTTTCATCCGGTATGAGATAGGGCGTTGTTATATACAGTTTTTTCTCAGCCATTGAAACCAGCTGAGTGTAGAGGTTTTGAATCGAATTCCAGCGGGAATCGGGACTGCTTGCCACTATCTGTACCGGCTTCACCATTTTTATATCATGTCGTGGAAAGTACCTGCCGCAGTCCAAATCTTTCCCTGCTGCAAATATCCAGTCCTGCATAAAAACAGCCTGAAGCGAATAGACCGCATCCCCCTCCAGCTTAAGATGCGTGTCCCTCCAAAACTGGAATGCCTTTGTTCTCCCGAGGTACTCATCCCCTATGTTTAACCCTCCGAGGAAACCTGCCCTTCCGTCTACTATCAGTATTTTTCTATGGTTCCGGTAGTTTGACCTATAATCCAGGAAGGGGAATTTAAAGGGCAGAAAAGCATGGACCTGTCCTCCCGCCTCTCTTAAGGGCTGGAAAAAACTCTGGGTAAGCTGCATGGAGCCGACGCCGTCATAAAGAATCCTGATCTCCACACCCTGCCTTGCCTTTTCAATCAGTATATTTCTTATATGCACTCCCAGTTTATCATCCCTTATGATGTAATATTCCATATGAATGTGATCCCTTGCCTTCCTCAGCTCCTTGATGATTTCCCTGAAGGTACTGGGACCGTTGGTCAGTACCTTTATGTTGTTGTAGAACTGTATGGGAAGGGTAGTGCTGTTTTTCATAAGCCTGTTTATTCGCAAATCAGGCATGTCAAAGTCCGGGGATTTAAGGGCAGACCTGTATGTTGCCAGTATCTCGTAGCACCTGTTATAATCCTTCAGGTTCTTGAGAATCCTCTCTTTTCTCATATTCCTTCCAAAAAAGGTGTACAGTACGTAACCTCCGATGGGAAATGCAATAAAGACGAGAAGCCACGCAATCGTCTTGTACGGGTTTCTTTTTTCAAGCAGTATCACAGAGGCTATAAGGAAGATATTTATGACGAATATTATCACAATTATTCTCCAGGATAGCTGCAGGGGATCCAGCTGTGCATTCAGGAAGTAGGAACCGATAACAATAAGAACAGCTATTAATGTGTATAATAGTATAAGCTTCTTCCGGCTCATGGTTTTCCCCTCCCTTTACATTATATTATATACCCCCGATTGCTAAGGGAGTATCATGTTATATTCTACGCATTTTGAGTAGGAAAATGCCGGGTTTTCAATTAATTTGTAGGAAAAATCTGTATGAATAGTTGGAGGAAAGCTGTGGATGGCGCCAAATATAGTAATAGGGGAAAATCGGGGACATTCCTCCCGCCCGAGAGTTATATATTGGGGACATTCCGCAGCAAGGAATACCCGCATAGCAGCGGTGTGTCCCCTGGCCGATATTTGGGAGGTGTGTCCCCATACCTTAAAGGAGGGAAACTAAGATGACCTTTGGTATGCAGACACGCAAATTTATTCTCTACAACCTGTTAAACCAGATCGTCTTGCATGATTTAATAGAAGAAAACGATGCCGGAGTATTTGAGTACAAAAGGGATTGGCAGAACCGCTGGCAGCAAGGGATTCTGCCTTTCATTACCATCTATGGCGGTAAAGAACAGTTTTTTCTCGAATGGGAACAACTGAAAAGATGTGTTGTTGATTGGATGAAACACGAAGGGAACTCCAAGGAAAAAGAATTATTGCTGGAAGAATGTTTCAGATTCATACCTTACACACCGCTTCCCGGATGGGAGCGTAAAGACAATCAAAAAGCCGCAATCAGTCCTGACGCAAGGCACCTGGCCCTTCAGAAGATTTCTATACTCCTGGGATACGAGGAGACAGCTTTATAGTTGGTAGGTGCTAGGTACTAGATCACAGATCACAGGTGCTAGGTCCTAGTAACTGTTCTCTGGTAACTGTTGACTTTCGACTTTCCAACTTTCGACTTTTGACCTTTCTGGCGTCTGCCGACTGGCCACTGAAAGGGTGTTCAAAAATTTAGCACTTTATGTTATAATCTTTTCAGTGGGAGGTGTAGTTATGGGGATTAATAAAGCGGTCAACGGACATGAGATGCCGGATGGTGTCGGTGTTTCCGGAATCCGGAAGGCTGAAGAGAATAGGGACAAGCCCTATGTTATGAGGGGATGGAAGCGGTGTATACAGGCAGGGATAAACCCCTATGAAGGAAAGTGTTTCGAGTTAATAAAGGGAGACGAGCTTGATGCATTGCTGCAGGAAAACAATGAACTGATCAACTTTGCCGAGCCCTTCATGCAGGACCTGTATTCCTTTGTCAAAGGTTCCGGGTTCGTGGTTGTCCTTGCGGATAAAAAAGCAAGGGTGCTGGAAGTAATAGGCGACGGAGAGATACTGAAAAACTCGGCAGACCAGCTGAATTTCGTAAGAGGGGCATGCTGGGATGAGCAGTATGTGGGCAATACTGCGATAAATTCCGCCCTGATCGAAGATAAGCCTGTGCAGATATGCGGATCCGAACACTTCTGCTTTGTCCACAGAGACTGGGCTTGCTCAGCTGCGCCGATTCATGCCAGGGGTGAAATAATAGGCATACTCAATGTCAGCGGTTACCAGAACATGGTTCATCCTCATACTCTCGGCATGGTGGTTGCAGCAGCCCGTGCGATAGAGACAAAAATAGAAGCGCATATAGCGTCCAATGAACTCAAGATTCAGAACAAATACCAGAACGCGATTGTTGAGTCCATGTCCGATGGATTGCTTACGATTGATAACAGAGGCTATATAACCTATATTAATGATATAGGGGCTGACATACTGAATATTGACAGGAAAGAGTCGGTGGGAAGGCATATTTCAGACGTG
The DNA here is from genome assembly GCA_013540605.1 of Bacillota bacterium. Lineage (GTDB taxonomy): Bacteria > Bacillota > Clostridia > Ch29 > Ch29 > Ch29. The sequence continues at coordinate 61,645 of JABVCK010000008.1, read as the reverse complement.
GTGGATTTCAAACCGGTGGTTCTGAATGTACTGGAAACAGGCAAGGGATATATAGACAAGGAGTTTATCGTTACCAACAAGTATGGGATAAAAATGCATTTTATCAAGACCGCGGTTCCCATCAGGGATGAAAACGGTAATATAACCGGCGTGGTTGATACCTTCCGCAAGATAAAAAGGGTGCAGAAGATGGTTAACGATATGGTGGGCGCCCACGCAAACTTCACCTTTGAAAGCATAATCGGTAGCAGCGGCAAGATAAAGGAGAGCATCAGGCTGGCGCAGATTGCCGCAAAGAGCTCTTCCAACGTGCTGATACAGGGTGAAAGCGGAACGGGGAAGGAATTGTTCGCCCATGCGATCCACAACGCAAGCAGCAGAAAGGACCAGCCATTCATTACGGTTAACTGTGCGGCGGTTCCGAGGGAGCTGATAGAAAGCGAACTGTTCGGGTACGAAGGCGGCGCCTTTACCGGCGCATTAAAGAACGGAAGGCCGGGTAAGTTCGAACTGGCGAACGGGGGCACAATATTTCTGGATGAGATAGGCGATATGCCTCTGGATATGCAGTCAAAGCTGCTGCGCGTTCTCCAGGAAAAGCGTATAACGCGTATAGGAGGGACCAATATCTTTGACGTTGATGTAAGGATTATTGCAGCCACAAATAAAAACCTCATGGAGGAATGCAACCAGGAGAATTTCAGACGGGATCTGTACTACCGCCTGAACGTGCTGAATATATCCATACCCCCGTTAAGGGACAGGAAGGGAGATATCGAGGAACTGTCGTATTATTTGATGAGCAAGATCAATAATAAACTCGATAAGAACGTCATTGAAATTTCAGAACAGGCTATGAAATACCTCACTAATCATAATTGGCCGGGAAATGTCAGGGAGCTGGAGAACACAATCGAAAGGGCCATAAATGTATGCCGTACCAGGCAGATTTGCGTTAAAGACCTGCCGCTCAGCTTATTGAAGGACAGTGAAAGCATGGGAAACCGAATGAATAGCCAGGGCAGCCATGACGTGATAGAAAGCATTGAAGAAATGGAGAAGAGGGCGATAAAGAATGCTTTGCAGGTTATGAACGGCAACATCAGCCAAGCGGCAAACGCATTAAAGATCAGCAGGAATACCCTATATAATAAGATAAACAAATATGAGCTAGTGTGAAAGAATAGGACAATGCTCAAAATTTGCGCATATTTATGCTCAAATTTTGAGCATTTTTTATTTACCAGACAAGTCCCTGTCCCCTTGTCTGGTATTTACTGAGGCAAAAAATATCCGTTAGGTTATAGCTGCAAAGCAGGTAAAATAAAGTATATCGGTGGCGGTTCTATTTAGTAGATAGCATTTATGCACTTTGGCATGACTCTTGTAATTAATAAGAAATATACAAGGCAACAAAATAATACAACAAACGGAGGGAGGGAAACGGTTATATGGGCGTTAAGGGCCATGAAAAAAGGGAGGTGACTGCTTTGACAAAAATAGATAAAGATTTGTTGAATGACTTTTATAAGACGATGGTAAAAATAAGATTTTTCGAAGAGAATATAGAAAAATATTTTCTTGCAGGCGAAATTCCCGGCTTTGTACACCTGTATATAGGTGAAGAAGCTGTAGCTACGGGAGTATGCGCGAATCTGACCAGGGATGATTACATCCAGAGTACCCATAGGGGCCATGGACACACAATTGCCAAAGGTGCAGACGTAAACCGGATGATGGCGGAGATTTTCGGGAAAAAGACCGGCCACTGCAAAGGAAAGGGCGGGTCAATGCATATAGCGGATTTTAGTGTGGGGATGCTGGGAGCTAATGGTGTGGTTGGCGGAGGATATACGCTGGCAACCGGTGCCGCTCTGGCTATAAAGATGCAGAAGAAGGACAACGTAGCCGTAGTTTTCTTCGGGGATGGCGCTTCCAACAGGGGAACATTCCACGAAGCCGCTAACATGGCGGCTGCCTGGAAGCTGCCGGTAATATTTGTGTGTGAAAACAACGAGTGGGCTTCTACAACACCCTACAAAACCACTACCTCCGTGGCGGACATAGCGGACAGGGCTGTGGGCTATGGTATGCCGGGCGTTATAGTAGACGGCAACGACGTGTTTGCGGTTTACGATGCGGCAAAGGAAGCAGTGGAAAGGGCCAGACAGGGTGGAGGGCCGACACTCTTGGAAGCCAAAACCTACAGGATAAAGGGGCACTTTGTGGGTGACCCGGAGATGTACAGAACGAGGGAGGAAGTCCAGGAGAGATTTGATAAGAATGACCCTATAAAGCGGTTTGAAAAAAGGGTTATGGACGAAAATCTGATGAGCAGGAACGAACTTGATCAAATAAAAGAACAGGTGAAGAAATCGATCGAAGAAGCGGTAGAATATGCAAAGAACAGTCCGTACCCGGATCCTGAAGAGCTGTTCGATGACCTGTACGTATAAGGAGGTGGAGTGCATGAGGGAAATCACTTTTTCACAGGCGACACTGGAAGCAATGGACGAGGAAATGTCAAGGGATGAAAGAGTATTTGTTATGGGGGAAGATATTGCCAGGCAGGGAGGTATTTTCGGCCAGTTCAAAGGCCTGCCTGAGAAGTTCGGGTACGATAGAGTAAAGGATACACCAATAACCGAAACTGCAATTATCGGGGCAGCGGTTGGGGCTGCACTGGCCGGGATGAGACCGGTGGCCGATATGCACTTTGCTGACTTCATGGGTGTATGCATGGACGAGATATTCAACCAGATGGCAAAAATCAGATATATGTTTGGCGGGCAGACCACCGTTCCCGTTGTTGTGAGGGCTCCGGACGGTCTGGTGAATCAGGCTGCCGCCCAGCATTCCCAGAGTATAGAAGCGTGGTTTTTGCACATTCCGGGGCTGAAGGTCGTGACCCCATCCAACCCCGCCGATGCAAAGGGGCTGCTGAAGTCAGCTATCAGAGATGATAATCCGGTTATCTATTTTGAGAATAAGGTATTATTCAAGCAGAAGGGACCCGTTCCGGAGGGTGAGCACCTTGTGCCCATAGGAAAGGCAAATGTGGTGCAGGAAGGCAAGGATGTAACGATCGTATCCTACTCCATAATGCTGCATACGGCGTTCAAGGCCGCAGAGATTTTGGAAAAGGACGGAATAAGGGCTGAGGTTATCGACCTCAGGACAATTTCACCCATAGATAAGGATACCATACTGGAATCGGTTGCTAAAACCAAAAGGCTTGCAGTGGGCCATGAAGCAGTAAAAATAGGCGGGGTAGGTGCAGAGATAGCCGCGATAGTGGCGGAGGAAGGACTCGACTACCTGGACGCGCCTATACTGAGGTTTGGAGCGCCCTACACACCGGTACCCTTCAGCCCTCCCCTTGAGAAGGCGTATATGATTAGACCGGAAGATATTGCTGAAGGCATTAAAAGAATGTTTTAAAGGGGATGTTTCCGAGTGAGGAATAGCTATGTTTCCAGGGAAGCAAAAACCGGAAGGGTGCTATTTATAAGGCTGCAGCCCGGTACAGATTTGCTGACAGGGATATTGGAGGCCTGTGCGGATAATTCCATAAGGTACGCGGTAGTTTCAACCGTCATAGGCAGCCTGACCAGAGCAAGATTTGTTTATGCTGTTCCCGACAAAGAAGGAAAGCTTGGTATCAGATACAGCCAGCCCGTGGAGGTGGAAGGGCCTCTGGAGTTTATTGGAGGTCAGGGTGTTATTGGAATATCTGACAGGGAAGAGGCTATGATACATTTTCACGGGGTTGTCAGTAACAAGGATATGAAGGTATATGCGGGGCACTTTGTTGAAGGCGGTAATCCCGTTCTGGCGACCATCGAGGCAGTTATACAAGAGTTGGATAACATCAGGCTGGTCAGGAGTTATGATGAAGAGACAGGATTCCCTCTGTTCAAACCATACTAATAATGCGTAATATTGATTTTACACATTAATGGGGGTGATAACCGGTATAGTATAGTCGGAAACGAATCGGGCAAGCGACAATAATTTGAATAAAAGGAGGAAAAAGAATGTTAAAGAAGAGTCTAGTCTTGATGCTAGCGATTTTGATGGTAGTTTCACTGGTGGCAGGCTGTGCCCAAAAAGGGCCAAGCGACGGAGGAGGACAGCCCAAGGAAGAGGTTAAGCCGGTAATTCTCAAGATGAGTGTAACCACTCCCGAAGGTTCTTCCTGGACAAAGGGTGCTTATAAGTTTGCTGAACTGGTTAAGGAAAGAACCAATGGCAAGGTTGAAGTTAATGTATATCCGAACGAGCAGCTTTCAGGCGGCAACCAGGGTAAGGGTATAGAAATGCTTATGACCGGAGCTACCGATCTGTCTTTCCACTCAAACATAATATACTCAATAATGGATGAGAGATTCGGCGTAATAAGCCTGCCGTGGCTGCTTCCCACCTATGAAAAGGCTGATGAGAAAATAAAGGGAGCAGGCGGTGAGAAGGTTGCAGAACTCCTGCTGGAAAAGAACGTAGTTGCTTTAGGATTTGGTGAAAACGGCTTCAGGCAGATTACCAACAATAAAAGGCCCATAGCAACTCCTGACGACATGAAAGGTTTAAAAATCAGAGTTCCGGGTATCAAGATGTATATATCGCTGTATAAAGCCTTGGGCGCTGACCCGACAGCGATGAACTTTGCAGAAGTGTTTACCTCACTGCAGCAGGGCGCAATTGACGGTCAGGAAAACCCGTTGGATGTAATTCACTCGGCAAAACTGTACGAAGTTCAGAAGTATATTTCATTGTGGAACTACTCCTATGACGCAATAATATTGGGAATGAACAAGGACAAGTTTGAAAGCTTCGACAAGGAGACCCAGGATATACTCAGGCAGGCTGCAATTGAGGCTTGTGAATACCAGGTTGAGCTAAACAGGGCCAATGGAGAAGACCAGCTTGCCTTCTTCAAGGAGCAGGGCATGCAGGTCACCGAGGTGACAGACGAGCAGATTAAAGCGTTCCAGGAAAAGGTTAAGCCGGTATACGACGAGTATGAACCTATAGTCGGTAAGGAACTGTTAGATCTGTTCAGATAGTAGTTAGCTCTAGGTAAGGAACTTTAGACAGTGAGCCCTGGGGTATTACCTCAGGGCTTGCGGCCTAACCTAGAAAGGAAAAATCACAGGGGGGTGTAACTGTGTTAAGAAAGTTCTTAAATAACATTGAAGAATATATTATAGGGATAGGCCTTCTGATAATGGCAACTATTAACTTTGCAAATGTGGTTTCCAGGTACCTCCTGCATGCTTCATGGGCATTTACCGAAGAGATCACAACAAACCTGTTTGTTCTCACAAGCTTGCTTGGAGCAGCGGTTGCTGCCAAAAGAGGAAGCCATCTTGGCCTTAGTGTATTTACAGATTTCATTCCCAAAAAATATCAGAAATTTGTTACTTTATTTAGTGTTATCTGCGCTGTTATTCTTTTTTCTATGCTATTTAGATACGGAATCAACATGGTCCAGTCCCAGATGCGGTTCAGGCAGACTTCACCGGCACTGGGATGGCCTGAATGGATATTCGGCATGGCGGTTCCTATCGGAGCCTTTTCATTGATAGTAAGGTTTATACAATTAGGGGTAATGGAATTTATGAAAAAGGAGGGGAACTAAATGTCAGTATCCGCCGTACTATTTATAGTTTTTGGTATTCTGCTGTTTCTGAACGTACCGATTGCTATTGCTCTGGGCCTTTCCAGTATTGTTGCATTGTTTATGACAGGAGTGCCACTGAGCATGTTTCCAAGGATAATAGCAGCATCCACCGGCAAATTTACCCTGCTGGCGATTCCCTTCTTCATATTAGCCGGAATTATTATGGAAAAATCCGGAATTTCCGAGAGATTGATAAAATTTGCCAATAAGGCTGTAGGGCATTTAACCGCAGGTCTGGCTATTGTTGCAGTTATTACATCATGCTTTTTTGCCGCTATATCCGGTTCGGGGCCTGCAACGGTGGCAGCCCTTGGCGCTATACTCATCCCGGCAATGACAAAGGCGGGATACGGGAAGGGGATGTCCTCCGCATTACTCGCAACCTCCGGAGCTATAGGAATAATCATACCACCGAGTATTGCCTTTGTAGTTTACGGTATGATTGCAGAGGTATCGATAGGCAGGCTGTTTATTGCCGGTATAGTTCCAGGGCTGGTGGTTGGCGCCGCACTAATAGTTGCATCTCTCATTATTTCATATAATAAAGATTACGGGCAGCAGAGCAGGGCCTCCTTCCGGGAGGTGATGGTGGCCTTCAAGGGTGCCTTTTGGGGTCTCCTTACTCCAGTGATAATTCTTGGGGGAATCTACGGCGGTATCTTCACACCGACCGAAGCAGCCGGCGTTGCTGTTATCTATGGCTTGTTTGTGGGAGTATTCATATACAAAAAGATCAAGTGGAAAGAGTTTATGACGATCCTGGTAGATTCATCGGTGTCTTCCGCCGTTGTAATGCTGATTGTCGCCAACGCCAGTCTATTTGCATGGATTGTAACCACCGAGGGGATTGCCACCGCTGCCAGCAATTTGTTGCTGAATATTTCCAGCAACAAATACGTTCTATTACTTGTAATAAATGTACTGCTGCTGATTGCAGGATGCTTTATCGACGCGATTTCCGCTTACATGATACTGGTCCCAATTCTTCTTCCTACTATCCTGCAGATTGGATACGACCCGATAGCCTTCGGAGTAATGATGACGGTTAACCTGGCAATAGGGCAGATAACACCGCCGGTTGGCGTTAACCTGTATGTAGCCTGCGGAATTTCCAAGATCTCATTGAAGGAAATATCAAGGGCCCTGACTCCTTTCCTTATAGCTTCATTCATTGCTCTGATGATAATTACCTACTTCCCCGCAGTTTCATTGTGGCTGCCTAATATTATGGGTATGAAGTAGCGCACTATATATAGAACATCTTCAAGGGAGGGATAACAAATTGGCAACACTAGTGACAATGCCGAAACTCGGACTGACCATGACAGAGGGAACGGTTTCAAAGTGGTATAAGGCAGAAGGGGAAAGGGTGGAACAGGGAGAAATCCTGCTCGAGGTTTCCACCGATAAGATTACAAACGAGGTAGAAGCTCCTGCCGGAGGGGTAGTCAGGAAGATACTTGTTGAACAGGGCGGCTCGGCGGGAGTGACCGCACCCATTGCTATTATTGCGGAGGAAAACGAGGATATTGGCGTCCTGCTTTCGGAAAGCGGCGCTGAAGTGCCGGAAAGCACCGCAGAACCTAAGGCTGAGGCCAAGCCGGAGAAGAGCAGGGAGCTAAATGTTGAAGCCGGCAGGGGCTTTATCAAGGCGTCGCCGGCGGCAAAGAAATACGCCAGGGACAACGGGGTTGACCTGTCTATGGTTAAAGGCACAGGGCCCGAAGGCCGAATCGTTGAAAAGGACGTTTATGCTTATCTGCAGGATAACAGGGCTAAGAAGGTATCGCCCGTTGCAGCAAAGGTTGCGAAGGAATTCGGGGTTGACCTGGAAAGCATAGACAAGGAATCCAGGATCATGAAGGATGATGTCCTGGCAGCAGCAAGGAAGACCACTGCCGCCGCTGAAGACAGAAGGGTTGCTCCGAGTGGTATGAGGAGGGTTATAGCCGAAAGGATGAGCCAGAGCTGGCACACTGCTCCTATGGTTACTTTAAACATTGAAGTGGATGCATCACAGCTTAAATCATTCAGGGCAAGTCTTAAGGATGCCTGTGAAGCCCATGGCGCAAAGCTGTCCTTCAACGACATCATAATCAAGATTTGTGCAAAGGCGTTGATGGAATACCCAATGGTAAATGCAAGCTTTGACGGTGAAGAGATAATACTTCACGGCAATGCCAACGTCGGCCTTGCGGTCGCCCTCGATGGAGGACTGATTGTTCCCAACGTAAAGGCGGCGCAGACAAAATCCCTGCTGGAAATTGCTGCAGAAACCGACCAGCTCGTCGAGAAGGCGAAGAACAACAGGCTGACGAAGGATGAGATAAGCGGAGGCACATTCACGGTTACCAACCTGGGAATGTTCGGGATAACCACATTCACACCCATAATCAACCAGCCTGAATCCGCAATCCTTGGAGTTAACGCAATGGTGGACAGGCCGGTTGTGGTGAACGGGGAAGTTGTGGTGCGGCCTATCATGAATCTGAGCCTCACAATTGACCACAGGATGATAGACGGCGCTGATGGGGCAAAATTCTTGGCCAGAGTCAAGGAGATCATGGAGAACCCGGTACTGCTTTTACTATAGGGAGGGACTGAAATGGAAAACAATCGGAATATAGTAGTGATTGGGGGAGGCCCGGGCGGTTATGTCGCTGCTATCAGGGCAGCCCAGCTCGGCGGCCGGGTTACTCTCATAGAAAAGGAAAAACTGGGCGGCACCTGCCTGAACGTGGGCTGCATACCGACCAAGGTGCTTCTCCACACCATAGAGATATATAACCAGCTTAAGGAAGCGGCCGGTATAGGCCTCAAAGTGGATAAATTTGAGGTTGACTGGCCTGCGCTGATGAGAAGGAAGGAAGGGGTAGTGAACCGGCTTGTTGGCGGTGTAAAGGGACTGCTTCTTTCAAACGGGGTGAAGGTGGTTCACGGTACCGCATCCTTTGTGGGTACAAAGGAGGTGGAGGTTAGCCTGAGCGGCGGCGGAAAAGAAAACATAGCTGCGGACGAATTTATAATCGCTGCCGGTTCGGTACCCTTTGTTCCTCCCATACAGGGAGTTGAACAGCCGGGGGTTGCTACAAGTACCGAAGCCCTTAGCTTTGACAGTGTGCCGGAAAGCATGGTGATAATAGGCGGTGGGGTTATAGGAGTTGAGTTCGCCGGCATTTATTCAAGCCTTGGGTGCAAAGTGACAGTGGTGGAAATGATGCCCCAGATTATTCCTAACATGGACGAGGAGCTGGCAGGGATGCTCCGAAACGTTTTAGCTAAAAAGGGTGTGAAGTTTTATACCGGCGCCAGGGTGACTTCTATCGGGAAACGGGCATCCGGGCTTGAGGTGACTTTTACCCATAACGGGCAGGAGATTTCGGATACAGCGGAGAAAGTCCTGGTCTCGGTGGGGAGAAAGCCGTACACCGAGGGTCTAAACTTAGAAAAGATCGGCGTTGAAACGGACCGAGGCAGAATAGTCGTAGATGACAGAATGAAGACAAATATAGAGAATATTTATGCCATAGGAGACTGCACCGGCAAAGCCATGCTGGCTCACGTGGCATCTTATCAGGGAGTAGTAGCTGCTGAAAATATAGCTGGACATAACAGCTTAATGGATTATAAGACGGTGCCGGGCTGCATATATACCCAGCCTGAAATGGCCGGGGTCGGATTAACCGAAAAACAGGCCATGGAAAAGGGTTATGACGTGAAGGTAGGAAGGTTTCCCCTTGTTGCGAATGGAAAGTCTTTGATTATGGGGGATGTGGAAGGAATGGTAAAGGTAGTTGCGGACAAAAAGTATAATGAGGTGTTGGGCGTTCATATATTGGGTCCGAGGGCAACCGACCTTATTGTGGAAGGAGCTCTTGCCCTAAGACTGGAAGCAACGATCGATGAGATAATCACTACAATACATGCCCATCCGACCGTTGGAGAGGCAATTCTGGAGTCAGCCCTTGCGGTTGACAAAATTGCTATACACATGCCGAAACAGAGATAGGATCAGCAACTAACCCCCCGAGAAAAGGGAATCCCCTCGTAGAGAGCGGATTCCCTTTTCTCTGGGAACTTTTTTCAAATCCCTAAGTCTAAAAGTATGAAAATATGATAAACGGGGTGAAGGATTTGAAAAAGGCAATTTCCATTATGCTAACGCTTGTATTAATCATCTCAATCATGCTGCCGGCTGCTGTATCGGCACAGGAAGATCAAGGACTCCAAAGGGCTATAGAAGCAGTGAGGAGCAAGTTCAGCATTCCCGATGAATACACGGAATTCAACTATAATGTATACACTGAGGATGGCAAAAACATCTGGAATCTGAACTGGAATAGTCCGAAGGGCCTTAGCGGCAGTATGCAGGTCAGCATAGACGATAGCGGAGTAGTCAGGAGCTACTACTCATACAAGCCCGGCGATTATGAAACGGCCGGTAAGTTTCCGGGTGTAACCCGGCAGGAGGCAAAGGCTGCGGCGGAAAGGTTCATTGAGAAGGTGAACCCCGGTTTGCTGGCACATCTTGAACTGGCAGAGGATAACCAGCAAACGCTTATGACCTATGCCCATAATTTCAACTATATCAGAATAGTAAACGGGATACCTTTCTACAATAATAGTGTCCGGGTCGAAGTCAACAAAGATACGGGAGAGGTAAGGAGTTACTACTATAACTGGTCCGAAAGCTTCAGGTTCCCCGATGCAAAGGATGCAATCACCTTAGACATGGCGGAGCTCGCTTATATCGAGAAGCTTGGGATGAAGCTCGTGTATAATTACAGGATTGAAGAAAACGACGACTATACGGTATATCCGGTTTATATACCGGCATATGAAAGCAATTACTATATTGATGCGTTCACCGGCGAGAAGATTAAGGCGGACTACGGATATTACGACATATACTATGGCGGTGCAGGCAGGCTGGCATCGGAAAAGCAGATGATGGACAAGGGAGATGTAACTTTAACCCCGGAAGAACTCAAAGCTGTTGACGAGGTTTCGAAACTGCTCACAAAGGAGCAGGCGGAGAGCAGGGCCAGAAATACAAAGCTCCTTGAAATATCAAAGGATTACAAGCTAACCTATGCAAACCTCCAGAGGGATTGGAGCTACAGGAATGACTTTACCTGGGAACTCAGTTTTATGAAAGAGGCAGCCGATAAGGGAGATTACACAAAGGAGCATTATGCAAGTGTAAGGCTAAATGCGAGGACGGGCGAGATCAGGGGGTTTTACAGGTATATTCCCCAGGAAATCAACAGTGAGGGTAAATATAATGAAAAGCAGGCCAGGGAAAAGGTGGATGAGTTTTTAAGAGCTATATACGCAGAAAAGTTCGGCTCGCTGGAATTCGACGACACCTATGAGGGTGGTTACAGGCCGCTGGCTGAAGGCAAAAATCCTGCCAACTACAACTTCAGGTATCTGAGAATGGTTAACGGGATACAGTTTCCCGCCAATACGGTTTGGGTGGGTTTTGACGCCGTAAACGGCAAGGTCGTGAGCCTCGAGATGAACTGGTATGATGTCGAATTTCCTCCAATAGACGACGTGCTACCTGCGGAAGACATATACAGCAACCTTTTCGAACGGGTGGGGCTGGAACTTCAGTACAAGCTAAGGTACCCTGAAGAGCAAACGCTGAAATATGACTCTGAAAGGAAGCCGGAGGTTGTACTGGTATATGGATTAAAACCGGGGAAACCTGTAAATCTTGACGCAATGACCGGACAGCTGCTGGATTACAACGGGATGCCGTACAAGGAAGCCGCATCGGTAGAGTACACCGATATTTCAGGGCACTATGCGGAAGAGCAGATATTGGCTCTGGCACAATACGGTATAACCATAGAAGGAACGGAGTTCAAGCCTGATATTGAGATAGCTCAGAAGGATTTCCTGGCGCTGCTGGCGAAAACCATGAACTACGGCACATTCTCTCCGGAGAACAGTAAGGAGCTGGAACAGCTATACGCTTACCTGATACGGGAAGGCATCGTCAGGAAGGAAGAAAAGAATCCTGATAGCTCTGTCACCAGGGAGGACGGGATCAAGTTTATCATCAGGGCCCTCAAGTACGATAAGGTGGCTGACATCAGAGGGATTTATTCAACAGGATTTAAGGACGAGGGGAGCATTTCCTCCGGCCTTATAGGGTACGTTGCAATAGCAAAGGGCCTTAATATTGTGAGCGGAAGCAACGGATACTTCAACCCCAAGGGGACTTTGACAAGGGCCCAGGCTGCGGTGATCATTTACAACTACCTGAACAGATAAGAACTGCAAGCCCTGCAGGGTAAAACCCCGCAGGGCTTCTTTAACCTAGTCAAGGTCAAAGGCATCATGGTATAATTCGGGCTGGGAAAAGCTCCCACCCTTAACATACATAACCGGGATTGCAAACATGATGCCGGTCCCGGGTTTCGTCAGGTCTCCCAGTACCTCTTCCGTTATTCTTATCGCATCCCGGAGGGTTTCCTTGGTGCGGATAATCATGTACAGCGTCCTGTTGTGCACAAAATGATGTTCGAGCATCCGTTTGATCCCTACTATTACGGGTTTGCTTAAGTAGTTTTCAACATCCACGTACCTGCCCGATCCCATCGTGTCAATGATTGTCGCTCCCCTGATATCCTTTTCCTTGTACCTGTTAATCAGGTCAGCGGTCTTATGTTCGTCATTGTACGTGACCACGAATAGATACACTACCGTCTCCCCCTTACGCTAATCTGATAGCGGTTCCGAATATGGGATATACCCCTTTGATTTAGTGTGCTGTTTAGTCTATTATTTCATAATTACGCTGAAATTTAAATATAGATATTAAAATAATGGTATAGCGCAGCCAAATGTAATGTAATAAAATATTTATCAAAGGTGGTAGTGACGGCACGGGTATCATGAATAATGCAGGCGGAGGGAGGATAAGCCGCAATGGTTATTAAACTTTCTGCGCCCTTTTCGGAAAAGCTTGGGGCCAGGGAAATATCAATGGAACTGAAGGACAAGGCAAGCCTGAGAAGCGTATTGGAATTGCTGGTTGAGCGTTATCCGGTCCTGGAGGAAACAATAAACCCCGGAAGGATTGATGAAAGCTACGGTTATGCTTTGCTTTGCGTCAACGAGGGCAGGATAATGAAACTCGATGAAAGGGTAAATGATGGCGACACCATCAGGATAATACCGCCTATTATGGGAGGATAGCTCGTGAGGAGGAATGAGGAGGGATGAGTGTGTTAGGAGGATACTGCGGGAAAATACTCAGGGTAGATCTTGAGAAAAAAGAAATCCGGGAGGAAACTCTGCCGGAAGAATTGCTGAGGAAGTACCTGGGAGGCAGCGGTATAGGAGCAAGGCTCTTATACGATATGACCGACGAGAAAACCGACCCCCTTGGGCCTGGGAATCCACTTATATATATGACAGGACCCTTTGCGGGTACGCCGGTACCGACTTCCGGAAGGCATCAGATTATCGCAAAATCACCCCTTACCGGAATATACGGAGAAGGCGATGTGGGGGGAACCTGGGGTGCCGGGCTGAAGAGGTGTGGCTTTGACGGTATTGTTATCGAAGGGCAGTCCGGTGGACCGGTCTATATACTGATTGAAGAGGGAAAGGCCAGTTTGGAGGATGCCGGTTTTATATGGGGAAAGGATACCTATGAGACGGACAGGCTGATAAAGGAAAGGCACGGGGAAGCCGTTTCGGTATCCTGCATAGGACCCTCGGGGGAGAAACTGGTGAAGCTGTCTTCTATCATGCACGACGGAAAGGATGCAAGGGCGGTGGGACGGACCGGCCTGGGAGCGGTGATGGGTTCGAAGAAGCTCAAAGCTGTTGTGGTATCCGGAAGCCGTACGGTGAAAGTGGCTGATGAAAACGGGTTGAAGCAAAGCATAAAGGATATCGCTCCCGGTATAGTCAAGAATACCAATGCCATAAAGCAGCATGGAACCGCAGCCGGGGTTATCGGTACCGAGGCCATAGGGGATTTCCCGCTGAAAAACTGGTCCGGCGCAACATGGGATAAAATCGAAAATGTATCCGGCCAGCGCATGACCGAGACCATACTTACGGGGAGATATTTCTGTGAGAGCTGTATAATTGGCTGCGGCCGGGAAGTGGAGGTTAAGGAAGGCCCCTTTGTGACGGGCGGCGCCGGCCCTGAATATGAAACAATCGGTACCCTTGGCGGGATGTGCCTTGTGGATAACCTGGAGGCAATAGCTCATGGGAGCGAATTATGCAACAGGTATGGGATCGATACCATATCCACCGGGAGCGCAATAGCCTTTGCGATGGAATTATACGAAAAGGGCCTGATAGGGATTGATGATACCGGGGGAATAGAACTGACCTGGGGAAATGCGGAAGCTATGGTTGAGATGATACACAGGATAGGCAGGAAGGAAGGCATAGGAGAGCTGCTGGGAAACGGGGTAAGGGAAGCGGCTGCCCGCATTGGCGGAAGGGCTGTAGAATATGCCATTCACGTTAAGGGACTGGAATTCCCCGCCCACGACCCGAGGGCGTATAACAGCCTTGCGCTGGGGTATGCGACTTCCAACAGGGGCGCATGCCATCTCCAGGGAGCAAGCTATTTCTTCGAGAAGACTGCGACAATGCCGGAGCTGGGGATACCGGAACCAAAGGACAGGCACAGGCTTGACGACCAGGGAGAGTTCCAGAAAAACACCCAGAATATCATGTGCCTTATGGATTCCCTTAAGCTGTGCAAGTTCCTGTTGTACGGCGGGGTAAGGACAACGCACATGAGGGAATGGCTCAAGTATGTTGTGGGGTGGGATATCGGTTTTGAGGAATTAATGGAAATTGGAGACAGGGTTTTTAACCTGAAGCGGATGTACAACGTGAAGTGCGGTATAAGCAGGAAGGACGACACCCTGCCGCCGAGGATACTCTCCCAGCCTAGGAGAGAGGGCGGGGCAAAGGGCAATCTGCCCCATCTGGGCAGGATGCTGAATGAGTACTATACAGCAAGGGGATGGGACGATGACGGCATACCGAAACAGGAGACCCTTGAAAAACTGCGATTGACCTGGTAGGCAGCCATAAAATAGTCATGCAGCGGCTGCGTTGGATGGCTGTTGCGGCAGGTGGAAAATGCGATGGGCAGCCCGGACATATATGTTCAGGCTGCCTGCATTAACGCTACTTATGAATGAAGGTTGCGCAGTCGGTTTCTTCAGTATTGCTTGCGTTTCTTGGCTGGATTTCGATTTTTGCGGCGTTGCAGTAATCGCCTTCAGAATAATAATGACAGGTGTTTACTACACATTTAACGCCTGAAAGATGATCGTTTTTTCTTTCAACCCTTCCCTGCATCAATCATACCTCCTAAATTAATAATCTCTAGTTTATTATTTTTGTTTGGAAGGCAATTTATTCAATTCGATTCCTCCGGGAGAGGGTATAGAAATTAAAGGCCAAATAATTTTTGATACAAAGGGGCTATCGAAGAAGCAAATCACTGAACTGGAGCCCTTTGTAACCGGGTTCAGGGTTTCGACCGAAGAGATTATAAGCCTTAGTAGGGACAGTGAATAATAAGAATTATAGGGGATGGGCGTAAAAACCCACCCTGTTTTTCACTCAGCAAGCCTTAAACCCAGCTTTCTTGCATAGTTATATACTTCCACGAATTCAGCTCTGGTCAGCCTTCTGGAGATCTCTTCATACCGGAAAGCCCTATGGGCCGGATAATATTGATCCATCAGATTTACCAAACAGTCAGGCGAAAGGTTGTTTTTGATAAACTCCAGTATTTCTTTGGTATTGTTGAGGTTGCCGGGCATCACCAGGTGCCTTATTATCAATCCTCTGTATGCGATATTGTTCCTGTTAAGCTTTAACCCTCCCACCTGACGGTCCATTTCAGCCAGTGCCTGCTTTACCTTATCGCCGTATCCTTTTACCATGGAGTATTTTTCGCCCAATAAATCGTCCGAATACTTGAAATCCGGCATATAGATGTCAACAACACCATCCAACAGCTCAAGGGTTTCGGTTTTTTCGTAGCCCCCACAGTTATAGACTATTGGCAGCTCCAGACCCTTTTGGGCAGCTAGCAGCAGCGCTTCCAGTATATTAGGCACAAAGTGCGTCGGAGTTACGAGGTTGATATTGTGACATCGATAGCGGTTCTGGATATCCAGCATGATTTCGGCAAGCTGTCCATTCTCCATTACCTTCCCTTCTCCTCCGAAACTCAGCTCACAGTTCTGGCAGAAAACACATCTCATATTGCAGTATCCAAAGAATATGGTCCCGGAACCGTTTTTGCCTACGAGTACATTCTCCTCACCAAAATGGGGACCATAACTGGACACGATAACCCTGTCCAAAGCCCTGCAGAAGCCGGGTTTAACCTGCCTATTCACATTACATTCGTGGGGACAGAGATTGCAATTCCTGTAGTGAACGCCGGCTTCCTTTGCTTTTTCCTTCAATTTACCGTTCCTCATAAGTTCTACGTAGCTTGGTATCTGGCTTTCATGCATCGGATCTAACCTCCTTATCTGTATATATTATTCTCAATCTGCGTCGTCTATATATTTATGAAAGGTTATTGCAAATAAATAAAGGATATGAATATAATAAACTATATGAGCAGTTTTGGTAATATGCAATGGCAGAAAACGGTTACGGCGGTGAAGGGAGAATACTGATGATTAGCTATCTGCTGCACCTCCTGGCAGGAATGGGCTTGTCAGGCATTTTTTTCATAATGGCAATGGAGGGCCTGTCCATCCCGGTCCCTGGCCTTGTTGTGGTAATGACATACGCGTATATATTGAACCCCTCGATGGTGGAAATCCTTGGAATAGCACTGGGAATGAGCATTACATACAGCATAAGCAGTTTTGTTCCGTATACTATTTCCTCCAGACTAAGTTTATCAAGACCAAAATGCCTGAATAAAGGCATTGAAAGGGTAAACCGCTGGTTCAGAAGATATGGCGAATGGAGTATAGCCATTACCCGGCCCTTTGGGGTGGGCAACTACATCTCTTATCTTGCCGGCATGGCTAAGGTTAAGCCTTGGAAATATGCCGCCCTTACCTTTATAGGGATTTATCCTTGGTCGGTGGCAGTATTGCTGCTTGGAAAGATTTGCAGAGGGAATATCCACCTGGTTAAAAGAGTGGTCCAAAACTACCATGAGCCTGTTATTTTGGCATCTCTGGCAATTGCCACGGTTTATTTGGGCATTTCTTTATACAGCAATAAATTGAATAAGGAGTCGGAGTGATATCCAGGACATTTTTATATGTCCTTTTTTATTGCATAAGAAAGTATACTTTCTTGCTGAGATATATTGACTTTTACATTAGTAACTACTATAATAACTACTAAATATAGATGATGTGAGGGTGGTATGGAGATGGATAATAAAATTCTGACCAGTATTTTGGAAGCGGTGGGAAGAACCCCACTGGTCAACCTGTCCCGGATAACCAGCGGCGTTGAAGGACAGATTTTTGCCAAGATCGAGTACTTCAATCCGGGTTTTGGAAAAAAGGATAGGATTGGGCTTCAGATTGTTGAAGATGCGGAGAGGGATGGAAGGCTGCGGAAGGGGCAAACCGTAATAGAGCTGACGAGTGGCAGTACCGGCATAGGCCTCGCGATAGCCTGCGCGATAAAGGGTTATCCCTTCGTTGCTGTAATGTCCAGGGGGAACTCAATGGAGAGGGCAAGGATGATGAGGGCGTTTGGGGCGAAAGTCGTCCTTGTGGACCAGGCTCCCGGTTCGGAGCCGGGGCAGGTCAGCGGGGAGGACCTGGTGCTCGTGGAACAGGAAACACAGAGGCTTCAGAAGGAGCTTAAGGCCTTCAGGGCGGATCAGTTCAACAACCGGAGCAATGTAAATGCCCATGAACTCCACACCGGAGAGGAGATATGGACACAATCCGGGGGTACGGTTGATGTATTTGTGGATTTTGCAGGGACAGCCGGCAGCTTCGTAGGCTGCATGAAGGCATTGAGAAAGCACAATCCCGATATCAGGGGTTATGTTGTAGAGCCGGCAACCGCAGCGTATTTAGCGGGCAAGCTTGTTAGCAATCCCAACCACAAGATACAGGGCGGCGGTTATTGCATGGACCTCCCGTTCCTGGAAGATGAACTGGTGGAGGACTATATGCAGGTGACCAATGAGGAGGCGATAGATACGGCCAGGAGGCTGGCCAGGGAAGAGGCCGTATTCGGAGGCTTTTCATCGGGGGCCAATGTTGCTGCCGCGCTAAAACTGCTAAAGGGCAGGGAAAGGGGCAAAAACATAGCTGTTATCATCCCGGATTCAGGCTTGAAATACATGTCCACAGACCTGTTTGAATGATAGCGGAACAATCAACCCGGTTTAATGGAGGAATGCATATGGACGGTAAAGATGTGATAATTGAAAACCTGAAGAAACTCGGACTGAGTGAGTACGAGAGTAAGGCCTATATGGCGCTCCTTAAGGAATATCCCGTAAACGGGTATACTCTGAGCAAGAATTCAGGCATTCCAAGGTCCCGCATATATGAGGTGCTGGAGAGCCTTCGGAGTAAGCAGATAATTTTTGAAGAGGAAAGCGACAGGGCTTCACTTTTCTATCCCCTGGAGCCGGAGATGCTGACGAACAGATTCAAAACGGACTTTAATGAAACGATTAACAGGGTTGGCCGCTACATCCAGGAGCTGTATTACGGAGACAAGCAGCAGAAACCGGTGACCGTAATAAAGGGAAGACAGGAAATATTTGAGTTCATTTCCCTGTTGATAGCAAACGCAAGGAGCAGGATTGTACTGTCAATCTGGCGGGAGGACCTGGACTGCATAAAGGAGCAGGTGGAACAGGCACTGAAGAAGGGTGTGACATTAACAGGGATGTTCTTTGGTGCAGATTGCGCTTTTCCGCAGCTTGTTATCCATAGGAGAGTAAACAGGGTCCTTTCGGAGAAAAAGGAGCGGAGCATAGTTGCAATCATTGACCAGAGCCAGGTCATTTCAGGTATAGTGTCCCGGGGAGATGAAAGCCAGGTAATGTGGACAAAAGACCACGGTTTTGTTCAAATGAGCGAAGATTATATAGTACACGACATTTCTTTGAATAAGCTGCTGCAGCAACTGGACAAGGATACCAGAAAAAAATACGAAGACTTTCTGGACCGGGTGAGGCAGCAGTTCTTTGGATTTGATGAGGAGGAATACGAGGGCTTTGATAATTGAAGGATATATAAAAAGTATTTTTTATCTATTGACATTCTAGAGGATTATTACTAGAATATAGTTAGTTTTATAAAACTAACTAATTGCGTGGGGGAAGCTATGGAATACCATGAGGGTTTGGTTGAGACAATTCAAAAGATATCACAGATGATGGGGGAGTTTGAGGATAGAGCCCTTAACAGTGGGGAACTCGCCGATCTTACCGTTACCCAGATTTATTATCTGGATGTTATCAACAGGCTTGAAAACCCAACACCCAGCGAACTTGCAAGCGAGCTTAACGTAACAAAACCCACCATCACCCTGACAATTAACAGGCTGGCTGACGCTCATTGCATCGAAAAGGTGCAGTCCAGGGAGGACAGAAGGGTGTATTTCATTAAACTTACCCCAAAGGGCAGAAGAATCGTGGATGCCCATGACAACGCGCATAAGGAATTTGCAAAGCAGATTATGAAGTGTCTTGATAGAGAAGAGATTGAACATGTGGTCAGGATCTTCGAAAAAATTATTAAATGTTATCCGGGAGAATAGTCATTATAACCTGTTAATTAGTTTTGCCTAACTAATAAATTGGCATTCAAGGATATCACAAATCCAGATGCATAGAATAGTATATTATGAAACATGAATATGGCTGCTGTTAATAGCGGCAAAGAAGAGGGGCTAGGCAATGCGGTTAAATCTTTTTTCTGGCGAGTGGCTGAAGAAAAAATTTATAGTGGAGAAGCACAGAAATAAAGGGATTGATACCAGGCTGGCCACAGGCCTGCTTGAAGCCTGGGTTAGCATAATAGGAAACGTTGTGCTGTTTATTATCAAGTTTGCCATAGGCGCATTCATTGGAAGCATATCCATAATTGCCGATGCCTTTCATACGCTATCCGATGTGCTTTCTTCCGTTGTCGTGCTGTTTGGTTTCAAACTCAGCAGCAAGGGCCCTGACGAAGAGCACCCTTACGGCCATGGACGCATTGAGATTATCGCCACCCTGATTATATCAATACTGCTCATTATTACGGGACTGGAATTTATCAAAGCGTCTGTGGAAAGGCTTATGAAGCCCATAACCGTTGGAGGGGGCTGGTGGGTGGTCATTGTGATGACAGCCTCGGCGGTTCTGAAGGAATGGATGGCGAGGTTCGCATCGGAACTGGGCCATGAAATAAGCTCATCCACCCTTGAAGCGGATGCATGGCACCATAGAAGCGATGCAATAGCGTCCTTCCTGGTTGCTGTCGGCAACCTCGCAGCGGTAAAGGGTATTTATTGGGTGGACCCGCTGTTGGGTGTGGGTGTGTCCATACTGATAATCTATACCGGTTGGGAACTGGCAAAATCATCAAGCCATACCCTTATTGGGGCTTCTCCTTCCAGTGAAGTAATAGAAAACATATGCAGCAGGGCAAAATCAATTTCCGGAGTGGAGGATGTTCACAAGATACAGGTGCATGATTACGGCAATCACAAGGAAGTATCTCTGCACGTCGAGGTAGATGAGTCTATGGACTTGTTGAGTGCCCATGACCTTGCCGATGAAGTGGAAAAGGAGCTTACACAGCTCCTTAAGGCCCAGATAGTTGTTCATGTTGAACCCAGATCAAGATAACTGCCTCCTGTACTTAAAGTTCGACTGCGCTTTCGGAAAAGACACGGGAAAGACACGGGGACGGTTCTTCTGTCTGAAGGCATAGATCGCAGCCGGCAGATCGCAGATACCAGGTCCTAGGTGCTAGCCCTGACCACTGATCACTGGTCACTGACTTCTGATGCCTGCCATCTATGTTTCTGCCCTTAAAGTTCGACTGCGCTTTCGTAGACCCTGACCGCCAGTATGAATACTGCCGCGCCGACTATTAGGAGTGAAAGCATAGGAGCTGTCGGGAAACCTGATATGGTTGCATCACGGAGAACATAGGGGTGATTGTAATAAAGCCCGGTAACCCCTAGCTTTTCCAAGCCCCTAGATATAAGGTCGGATGCCTTTGAGCACACATATCCGGCTATCAGGAAGGTACCGAAGGATGCCAAACCGGAGTGTTTTCTTGCCAGTTTCCCTACAACCGAGCTGAGGAAAGCGAGCGCTGCGGTGTACATAATGCCCACAACTGACGAAGCATAGAACAGCATCGCGAATTTTATCGGAAGCGATTGGTCCGTTATTACGCTTCTAATAAAGCTCCACCCGGCTTCCCATGCGGGTGTTGCATAGGCCAACAGAAGGAAGCATGCTGTGGAAAACAGGCTCAGCGCCATATACTGTGTTACTATAACCGCAAGCTTTGACAGCAGCACCATTGTCCCGGATACCGGCAGGGACATGATGAGATAAACAGTATTGTGCTTCCACTCATCCCACAGCAGCTTGAAGGATTCGACAAAGGGGATAAAAGCGGCTATGCCGAAGGCTATGGCACTAAAGCCCAGACTGAGCTCATACGGCCAGTTGGACAGGTATTTCAAGTACAGGAATAAATTCCATATAGCAATGCTTACCATAAAAATGGCGCTCTCCATTTTAATGTCCTGAAGGTCCTTCAAATATAGTCTGGCAAACATCCGGCCTTTGTTTGTATTCATCGTCCATATACCTCCTTCATTATATCGACAAGGGACCTTTTGTATTTGAACCTGAGGTCTTCTACGTTGCCTTCCAGTTTTATTTTGCCGTCTTCAAGGAAGATTACGTATTCGATTAGCGGCTCGATTTCCGAGATTTCATGGGTGGATATGACTATCGTCTGACCGCCCTTGCCGTAGTCCCTGACTATTGTCTGGATTATTTTTTCCCTTACCAGCACATCGATGCCCGAAAGGGGCTCATCCAGCAGAACAATGGGGGCATTCCTCGAAAAGGTGAAAAGCAGTTTTGCTTTAGCCCTCATTCCTTTGGATATCTTTCCTATTACTGTGGATGGATTCAATCCGAGGAATTCAACGAGCTCTTTATATTTGTCCCAATCCCAGTCGGCGTAGAAAGCGGAGATAAAATCCGCGCACCGTCGGATAGTCATCCACGGGTACAGGTGGTCTATCTCGGGAAGGAAAGCAACCTGCGCCTTTGTTTCCTTTGAAGGCTCCGCCCCGTTTATCTCAACCGAGCCGAAATCCGGTTTGCTCAGCCCTGCGGCTATCTTCAGGGATGTGGATTTGCCCGTACCGTTCGGCCCGAGAAGCCCGACGATTTTGCCGTCTTCGATTTTTGTGGTAAATCCGTCCAGCGCCTTAATACTTCCATAGGTTTTTGTCACATTTTTGAATTCGATCATATAATTCCCCCCTATTCGCCTTTAAGAGAACTGTTTACAATATCTCTGATCTCATCTGTTTCAAAGCCCAGCGAACGCATATCCGAGATAAAAGTCGTCAGGATTTCGTTTGCCATTTCGGCCTTTATTTCTTTCAACATTTCAGGCCGGTTGCATATAAATGTACCCTGACCCCTTATCGTTTCCAGGATGCTCATGCTTTCCATCTCCTTGTAAGCTCTTTGCACGGTGTTGGGATTGACCCTGATCTTTTCTGCAAAGTCCCTTTGGGACAACACCTTGTCACCCGGTTTCAGTTCACCGCGGATGATCTGCTTTTTAATGACATCGATAATCTGCAGATATATAGGACGCGTGCTGTCAAATTCCAATACGCATACCTCCTCTTTAAGGTATGGGGACACACCGCCGCTATGCGGTATTCCTTGCCGCGGAATGTCCCCTTTTAGTTATGTATCAGTGAATTAATAAACTAATGCACTACCACACTCGTATTATATACTCAAATTTTCTTTAATGCAAGGGGTATTTTAAAAATTTGAATTTTCACTGCAATCTGATACTATAAGGTGAGGGGAGACACATTGTGAAGCAAGGAGGTAATACTTTGAAGCTAATCATCGGAATTACCGGGGCTTCCGGGGTGATATACGGCATACGCATTTTGGAAGAATTGAAGAAAAGCGGGGTAGAAACGCACCTGGTAATCAGCAGGTGGGGCAGGGCCGCCATCGTGCAGGAAACGGACTATTCTGTGGAAAAAGTAGCTTCACTAGCATCGTTCTCATATGATGAAGAAGATTTGGCCGCCGGGATCTCGAGCGGTTCCTTCAAAAGCGACGGGATGATAGTGGCGCCATGCAGCATGAAAACTCTGGCCGGCATTGCCTGCGGCTATGCCGATGATTTGATAACAAGGGCCGCCGACGTGGCGATAAAGGAAGGAAGAAAGCTGGTCCTCATGCCAAGGGAAACTCCGCTGAGCGCCATACATCTGGAAAATATGCTGAAGCTTTCGCGCATAGGAGTTGTTATTATGCCGCCTGTCCCGGCCTTTTACACAAACCCTAGAAACTTGGAGGAAGTCATCAATCAAACCGTGGGCAGGGCTTTAGATCAGTTTGGAATAGAAATCGAGGGTTACAGGCGTTGGGGAAGGGGTATCTAGTCATCGCGGGCAGGCTGTTTTTTACCCGCAGGAACGGTTATTGTCAGCAGGCCGGAAACGACAACCGTTATAAACAGACAGACAAATGAAAACGGTATGCCGTAAATATCCCCCAAATAGCCCTGGAGTAGTACGCCGAGGCTCCCGATACCCGTTGCGAGGCCCATTATCAGACCGGTTGCAAGGGTTGCGTTGTTTGGCAGCAGGTCTCTGGTGAGGAGTATATTGGCGGAGTTGGAGGCGGAAATGAATATTCCCGTCAGGACGAAAGAGGCCATTGCCATGACGCCCGTTGAATATACGGTGGCTCCAAGGCAAGCGATAATAAGGACCATGGTGAGGATCAGGACTCTTTTTGTTCCAATGATGTCCGACAAATACCCGCCGCCTATATTGCCGAAGGATGCCGCGAAATACTGAATGGATAGAAGCAAAGAAAAACTCTCCGGGGAAACCGACTTGGTCAGGAAAAGCTGGGCCCCGTATGTAGGCAGGGAGATTCTCAACCAGTTTCTTGCGGCCGAAATTACAACCAGAATGGCAACCCAAAGCAGGGCGGAGGACGTCAGGGGCGTCTTTACGGCGCGGTCAACGGCCGCCGCGCTCTCCTGGTTCAGTTTGATTTCATGGGTCTTTGCAAGGTACATGAGCAGAGATACCGCCAATCCCGGTATAATAAAATATACAAGCTTATCAAGGCCATACCTTATGGGAATGAGCGCTGCGACTGCGCTGACAGCGATTGCAAAGCCTCCCACCGTCATAAATACCGAAAGGCTGGTCCCGGCACGCCGGTTTGCCAAACCTATTGCTATGGCAGAACCAAGGGGATGGTAAAGCGCCGAAGAGACCCCGCCTAATAGCAGCGCCAGCAGCAACAGGTAGTAGTTGGTGATAAAGCCCGATATACAAACCCAGACCGATATCCATACCAGTGATACGGTCAAAAGCCAGGTCCTGTCACGCCTGTCCACCATGTACCCTATAATGGGCTGTATCCAGGTCCCGCTTGCGGTGAACATAAACGCAATAAAGCCTTGCTGTGTGAGCGACAGCGAAAGGTTTTCTTTGAATAGGAACAGCAGCGGCGGAATAATCCCTACATAGAAATCATTCATGAAGTGGCCCGCAGAAATTGCCAGCAGCTTTACTATATTATCTTCCCGTATTGGTTTTTGCATATCTATTCTCATGTCCGTTCTCCCGAATATACACCCTATGATAGTATAATAGACCAGTTGAAGTCTAAAGTAAATATATTATATTGGGTAGCTTATGGGGAAACCGCCAATTAAATTAATAAAATTAATATAAATATTAATTTTATTAATTTATATATTGACAAAATTAATATTTATATTATAATTTGTAATATAAGATAAATATATACGATCAAGGGAGGGTAGGAATTGAATGATGCTTTAGGGAAATGCCCCGTTTGCGGAAGGCATCTGGAAATCACAAGACTTCACTGTGACCATTGCAATACCACCATAGAAGGCAGCTTTAGCCTGTGCAAGTTCTGCAAGCTGAGCAGCGAACAAAAACAGTTTGTAGACACTTTCATCAGATGCAGGGGAAACATCAAAGAGGTAGAGAAGGACCTGGGCATATCCTATCCCACGGTCCGCAGCAAGCTGGATGATGTCATTTATGCGCTGGGTCATTCAGTGAAAACCCCGAGAAATGAAGAGGCAAGGAAATCGGTTCTGGATATGCTTGAGCGCGGCGAAATAAGCCATGAAGAAGCCCTTAAGCTATTGAAGGAATACTAAAATCAATGGAGGTTTTATCAATGAAAGAGGAAATGATGCAAATACTTAGGATGGTGGAAGAGGGAAAAATAACCGCTGAACAGGCGGCGCAGCTCATAGAAGCGGGAAATATTGCCGAGGAGGCAAATGAATGCGGCAAGCAGCCCTCCGGGAGGGCCAAGTGGTTAAAGGTAAGGGTGTATGACGTCAGCACAAATAAAAAGAAGGTAAACGTAAGCATCCCCCTATCCCTGGTTTCAATGGGACTTAAACTGGGGATGAAGTTCGGCCTGGACAGGGAAGAACTGAAGGATTTCGACTATGATGATATCATCAGGATGATAGAAGCCGGAGAAGAGGGCAAACTGGTTGATGTTGTGGATGAAGAGAAAAACGAAAAGGTTGAGGTCTATGTTGAATAACCTGCTGGCGACAGCAGGTTATTCTTTACAGTATGCTGATTATCTTACCCGAGTGAGGCAGCAGGCACCTCTCCCCAAACCTTTCCGAAATCCTGTACTGGGCCTTGATGCCGGTACAGTGTCCGGGGGCAAGCAGCCGCAAGTTGTATTTTTCCAGGTGGCCTATCGTAGCTTCGATAACCTGGTCATCGGCGGATACCAGGTGCAGCCCGCCAATCACACCGTATACCTTTTCGATACCGGTAATGTTAACGGCGTGCTCAATTATATTTATAATCCCTGAGTGGCTGCACCCCGTTACTACCAGCAGTCCCATATCCTTGAGGTTTATTATCAGGGACAGGTCGTCCAAAAGCTCGTCAGGACGCAGTTCACCGTCAACCAGGTTGTATGTTCCAATACCCTTTCCCTCAAAACTGTTTACCCGTGCAACCTCACCGCTGCTTATAACCCCTTCCATCAATGGGAAAGGGTGTCTAACCGGAATAATCTGTCCGCCAAGGGAAACCAGGTTATCGGGGTTGTTTTTGTCGGAGGCCCCTATCTCTTCCAAACACGGCTTAAGGGAAAAGTTCTTTCTGAAAATATCCGGATGGGCTATTATCATGACGTTCTTCTTCATTTCCTTCACAATATCGGCAAGGGCAAAGGTATGGTCGTAATGGCAGTGGGAAAGAAATATCATATCTATGCTTGATGGGTCTATCCCGGCCTTTTCCATATTGAAAAGGAGGGGGATGGGATTGGGTCCCACGTCCAAGAGCACACGCCGCTTGACCTCTCCTGAAGCGATATCCAGCAGAAGCGATATTCCATGGCTTGCAAGGTATCCGGAATTGTATCCGGCGTAATCGTCCATAAGAAAGGTTACCTGCAGACCGGACACTTCACCAATGTCATCGGGCAGTATCATATCGGAACACCTACTCTCTTTTTTAGAAGATTATACCACACTGGCAGTACTTTCTACAACGAAGACAAGGAGAAGACATTGATTGCAATTGTCTTCGTTGTGGAAATATGATATATATTATGGTATGAATTATATTGTTACAAAATTATCTATCTGTTTTATCAAAATTCTTTAGAATCGTTATGAAGCTTTGGAGGTTAATATGCAGCTGAACTATGAAGATGTAAACAGGATTGTACAGAGAACCATAAGGGTTCTGGGCAGAAATGTAAATATCACGGACAGGCGGGGAAAAATAATTGCTTCCGGAAATCCGGCGCAGGTAGGCGGAACCCTTGAAGGAAGTCTATTGGCGATTCAGCGGGGGGAACCCATTGAAATTCATGAAGCGGACGCGAGAAGGTTCAATGGAGTTACGCCCGGTATAAACATACCGATTAGGGTTGATGATGCCATTGTGGGGGCAGTGGAAATTAGCGGGAGTCCGTCCGAAGTAAGGCAGTTTGGTGGAATGGTCAAAGAAATCGTTGAGCTTATGCTGCATGAAACGCATATGATCAGCAGGCTGCAGAACGACAGTAAGATCCGGGAAGCTTACGTTCAGGAACTGATTAATAACCGGAATCCTGAGAAGTACAGGGAACTGGCAGACAGGGGAAACGTACTGGGCATAAACATACAGATACCCCGCATCTGCATACTTATGGATACCTACTACCTATCTGAAACTGTTACTTACCTCAAAAACAAGTATAATGATTACCAGGATGAAAAACAGCTGCTTACAGGGCTAAAGGACAGGATTATTGATTTTATAAAAAATAATGATGAGGTAAAGGGAGCCGATATTGTCCAGCATTTGGGAGGAGACCGGTTCATCATATTAAAGGAAGTCCAGGCCGACCTTCCGGAAGCTGAGATTAAGTCCAGGGCCGTTGAATTCTGTGAAAGTCTCGGGAAAGGGATAAGCAGCGAATTTTTGCTGAAAATGTTATGGGGTATCGGAAGGCTATACAGGGGAAGCGATGCTGTGTTCAATTCCTACAGGGACTCCCTGGCGGCCATAAACATTTCGGCAAAATATGAACATGTCGGCGGCATTGTCCATATCGACGATGTAACTGTAGAGAACATAGTATCAAGCATACCCGGCGAGCAAATGGAGCTTCTGCTGAAGAGCTTTCATCCCCTCGCAAACCTTCCCGGCCGCATGAGGAACGAGCTTATGGAAACCCTTGAGGCGTATTTCGAAAGCAGCATGAACATTACGGATACTGCAAAAAGGCTTGATGTGCATCGGAATTCTGTCATATACAGGCTGAACAAGGTGAAGGAGGTCACCGGCCTTGATCCATTAAATTTCAGGGACCTGGTGCAGCTGTACCTTGCGTTTCTCTCCAGACAGCATTAGCTTATAGATCGCAGATGGCAGATCGCAGATCTCAGGCGCTAGATATTAGTTCGTAGTTCATAGTTGGTAGTTCGTAGTTCCACTGATATCTGTCATCTGCCAACGGGTTTCTGATGTCTGTCATCTGTTAACTGGTAACTGGCAACTGATAATTGGCCACTGATCACGTACTGGGGGGATTGAATTGAGGATTGTAATCGCGCCGGATTCTTTCAAAGGAAGCCTTGATGCCGGAGATGCGGCAAATATCATAAAGGAAGGCGTCCTATCAGTACTGCCGGAGGCTGAGGTCGAATTAATACCTATGGCGGATGGTGGAGAGGGCACCGTCGATGCAATGGTTGCAGCAACCGGAGGGCGCATTGTAAAGGCAGTGGTAAAGGGGCCGTTGATGGAAGATGTTGAAAGCCGGTTTGGTATACTTGGAGATGGCGAAACCGCTGTTATAGAGATGGCTTCGGCTTCCGGCCTTACATTGGTTCCGCCCGGCAGGAGAAACCCCTTGACAGCTACTACCTATGGAACCGGGCAGCTCATCCTTAGAGCCCTTGACTTGGGCTGCAGGAAGTTTGTGGTAGGAATTGGCGGCAGCGCGACGGTTGACGGTGGAACAGGCATGGCACGCGCACTGGGGGTCAGGTTTGTGGACGCGGAAGGGAAGGATATTGATCAAGGGGGCGGGTTTCTGGACAGCTTGCACGATATCGACATGGGAGGCCTCGATCCCAGGATACGGGAATCGGTCTTTCGGGCTGCATGTGATGTGGATAATCCCCTTACAGGAGAAACGGGCGCTGCCAGGGTTTACGGCCCACAGAAAGGTGCCAGCGACGATATGATACAGATCCTGGATAGGAACCTGAGCCATCTGAGCTGCATCGTACAAAGGGTTACCGGGCAAAACCTTAAAGACATACCTGGGGCAGGTGCGGGGGGAGGTATGGGCTTTGGGCTGATGTCCTTCTTGAACGCCAGGCTGGAATCCGGGGTACAGATCGTGCTTGAAACGGTGGCGTTCCAAAGCAGGGTAGAGGGTGCCGGACTTATTATCACCGGTGAGGGTAATATTGATTCACAAACATATCATGGAAAAACCATTTTAGGAGTTTCCCGGATTGCAAAAAAGCTGGGTATTCCGGTAGTTGCAATTGCCGG
Source organism: Bacillota bacterium (assembly GCA_013540605.1). GTDB lineage: Bacteria > Bacillota > Clostridia > Ch29 > Ch29 > Ch29. The sequence goes on along the minus strand of JABVCK010000008.1, from coordinate 32,625 downwards.
CGGAATTAAAGGGGATATGTCTTTGCTTCACCGGGAGGGCATTACAGCGGCAATAAGCATATGCAGCGGACCCATGAGTGTTGATACGGCTATGGAAAATGCCGGAGTATTGCTGAGGGATGCCGCTGCAAGTGCTATGAAGCTTATCGGGATAAACCTATGATGTATTCTCTATGAAAAACAAAAATACCGAAAGGGGTTTTTATATGATAAATGTTCTGGTGGGAAAGAAGGGAACAGGGAAGACAAAGGTATTGATTGAAATGGCAAACAAATGGTCCGGTGAAACAAAGGGCAATATAATATACATAGACGACGGCAACCGGCACATGTACGACCTGGACCCTTCTATCAGGCTGATGAATGCGGGTGAATTCCGGATTAAGCGGGCGGATGCCCTGCTTGGGTTTATATCGGGAGTCATAGCAGGAGATTTTGATATAGAAAAGATATATATAGATGGATTGCTGAAAATTGTTCCTATGGATAACGACGAAATGGAAAGTTTTTTCGAGGGCCTGGAATACCTGGCACAAAATTTCAAGGTTAAATTTACAGTAAGCATAAATAAAGATATGGAAGAAATTCCCGAGTATGTAAAAAAATATACTGCAGAGTAAGCTTTTGCACCATTGTAGACATCAAGATCGGAAATAACGATTATGGCCCTGTCCGGGGACAAGACACAGAGATTCAAGCATATGTTCATATAATTGGAATAATAAATTTTTCTCCCTGTCAAAAACTATTACTAGACTCGCTTATGAAGGGAGAGTAACAGATATGCATAAAAGAAATATTTTGGTTTTGTTGGCCTTTGTGCTGTTAGTTTCTTTAGCAATGGCGTGTGCCCCGCAGCAGAGGCCTGAACAAAGGCAGACGCCGGCACCCCAGCAGCGTGTTACGCCCGCTCCTGAGGCGCCCCCGAACAGGACGCCCGAGAGGGACGCTGCTGAAGATACCAGGAGGGCTGCAGCTATCGCGGACAGTGTTGAGGACATCAATGGGGTAAAAGCTGCAACGGTCGTCGTCAGTGGAACCACGGCGTATGTTGGAATAGACTTATCAGGAAATGTAGAAGGAAAGATGACCGATGCGATGAAACAATCGGTTATAGACACAGCCAAGAAAACCGACAGGATGTTGAATAACGTGTATGTATCCGCTGATGTGGATACCGTAACCAGGCTTAAGAACTTTGCAAAGGATATTCGACAGGGAAAACCCGTAAGTGGTTTTCTTGATGAACTGACAGAGATGTTCAGAAGGCCAGCGCCTACTGTAAGGTAGGATTAAGGGTACCGGAGTTTCCGGTACCCTTAATTTTGGCTCGCCCTTTGCAGGGCTTTTGCTACATTGCTTTTCCTGGAATTATCGCATCTACAATACCGAAAATCAGGGCTCCGATAATAGCTCCCCATACGGAGACATTGAATCCTGCTACAAAGTACTGTGTAGCATAGATGATTACGGCTGCGGTGATGAAACCTACGATACCCTTGCCAAAGGGCGATGCTTCAATACCAGTTACTCTGGTAATAACATAATCCAAAATTGCCAGCACGATGGCTCCAATTATAAGCGCCCAGATACTCTCGATGCGGAAACCAGGTGTCAGAAAAGCCGTGATTGCAAGCACTATTGCAGCAACAACTAATCTGATAAGTATACCGCTTATGTCTACACCTCGGTTCTCTCTTTGTTCATTGTCTCTTCTTTCTTGTTCTGCCATTCTCTCACACTCCTTCTATTGTTTTGTACGTCTTTAGTATGCTTTATTTAAAAATAAATATTCATTAGCAATTTTTCATTTATTCTCCTTGGCAAGATTAACAATTGACAACAATATCGAGTTTGAGTAATATTCTAAATAATAAAAAAAGTAAGGGGAATGGGAAGCGCAAAAGGAATAGAAACGTTTATGGGGAGATAATTATGGATATTTGTGTTATTGGCCTCGGACCCGTTGGACTGATTCACGGTACGAGTATGGCAGAAATAGGGCACAGTGTGTATTGTGTCGATAGGGATGCCGGTAGAGTAGAGATGCTGAACAAGGGAATCACGCCGTTCTACGAAGAGGGTCTCGAAGATATGGTTAACAGAAACCTGCAAGAGGGCAGGCTGTCTTTCTCTACCGATATCGGCAGCGCTATCAGGAAATCCTCTGTAATATTTATCTGCGTCGGGTCTCCTATGGGGAGCGATGGAAGCGCAGATTTGTCCCAGGTAACGGAGGCTGTACTGTCTGTTTCCAAGAACCTGAACGGGTATAAGGTGGTTGTGGTCAAGAGTACTGTTCCGGTTGGGACTTCGGCGGCTGTCAAGAGAATTATCCAGCAGAACAGGACAGAAAGCAATGATGTGGATGTGGTATCCAATCCCGAATTCTTGAGGGAAGGAAGCGGGATATACGACACCTTCAATGGGGACCGCATAGTCATCGGCAGTTCCAGTCCGGTGGCCTTAAGAATACTCAGACAGCTGTACCAGAAACTGAATGTCCCGGTGATTACGGTATCACCGGAAAGTGCGGAAATGATTAAATATGCTTCCAACACATTTCTTGCGGCAAAAATATCCTTTATCAACGAGATTGCCAATATATGCGACAGGGTGGGAGCAGATATCGATGAAGTCGCAATGGGAATGGGTATGGACAGCAGGATAGGGAACAGGTTTTTGAAGGCAGGGATTGGTTTCGGAGGCTCGTGTTTTCCAAAGGATGTCAATGCGATAATCAGGATGGCTGAAAAAAAGGGTTATGAATTTAGAATAGCAAAGCAGGTATTGGAGGTAAATGAACGCCAGAAACTGATTCCCGTCAAGGTGATGGAACGTCACCTGGGTGACCTGGCCGGCAAGACAATCTCCGTTCTCGGCCTTTCTTTCAAGCCGGATACGGACGACATGAGGTTTGCCCCCTCTATTGATTTGATAAAGGCTCTGACGGCAAAGGGGTGCAGGGTAAAGGCCTATGATCCTGTTGTGCAGGAAGGGGCAGAGCTGGTTCCAGGCGGAACAGAGGTATGTGCCGACCTGTACGGGGCGGTAGAGGGATGCCATGGGATTGTGCTCGTAACCGAGTGGAAGGAGTTTGTCGAGATGGACCTTGAAAGGGTGGCAAGGCTGGTCAGGGAGCCTATTTTTGTTGACGGAAGAAATTGCATGGATGCCGACAGAATGAGAAGCTTAGGCTTTATATACTGCGGTATAGGCAGATAATCTGAAGCATCCCTTTGAGCATAGCCATGAGACGGTAGAAGCCCGGCCCATGGCTATGTTTTCATGCGCTCAACGCACGTGGAGTGCGTGGTGTTGATGGCAAATGTAAAAAATAAATAAGCGCCTTAAAAACGGTTTGAATACAGGGTTTTCCGGTGATTTGCCATCTGCCGAAAATGTGTTTTTCGGCGGTGGAGATGCCGGGAAGCCCTGTTTTTTTGTTTGTGCAACTGTTCAAGGAAACACATCCACAGCCTTTCGGGGCGGCTTTCGGTGGGCGGGGTTGTGTAGACGGAAAAGACGGGGGTTGATTGTTCGAGGGAACATGTCTACCGGAACCAGTTGCGGCAAATAACGTCAAATAATAAAATGCGGCCGCTGGATATTATTTGCCAGGAAGTATACGATGTTATTGCCAGTGACCGCATTAAAGCGCGGCTTTCCGGCCGCAGGCTCCATGCAAAGCCGCGCGGGGGACAACAGGGACAAAGGAGGGATGGGGAAAATGCTTCCAATATATCTGGCGATGCTTGAGGGCGACGAAGAAAAGAATAAATTCGAATCGCTTTACGTTACATACAGGAAGCTTATGTTTTATGTCGCGAACCGCATCCTGAACGACGAAAGCCTTGCGGAGGACGCCGTACATCAGGCGTTTGTCAAGATACTTGAAAATTTTGATAAGGTGGGGGAAATTTCCTGTCACAAAACCAAGAGCTACGTTGTTACTATTGTTAGGAACGCCGCGATCAATATGTATAACCGCCGCAAAAGACATTCCACGGTTCCGATTGAAGAGGCCGCGTTTTACATCGCCGAAGAAAAATTAGAACGGACAGATGATTTGGATTATCTTGCGGAAGCCGTGTTGAAGCTGCCCGCCATATACAAAGACGCGCTGAAGCTGAAATACGTCCAGGGGTTTTCGAACGCGGAAACAGCTAAGATGCTGGATATTTCCGAGGCGGCGGTCAGAAAGCGGCTCGAGCGCGCAAAACGCATGCTTGAGGAGATTCTGGGAAGGGAGGAAAGTACCGATGATATGTAATTTTACCGACGATATGCTCAGGGAAGCCGTCATCAAGGCGGACATACGCGAGCTGGAAGCCCTGCCGGCTGATCATGAGATAGAACATGAATTCTCAAATAAATTTCAGCGGAAGATGAGGAAGCTTATACGTCGCAGCAAAACGGGAAGCCCAACTGTCGGAGCCGTATTTCTGCGCAGGCGGGCGGTCGCACTAGTCGCCGCAATCATTATCCTGCTTGCGTCCGCGATGAGCGTATCGGCTGTGCGCGCCGCGGTATTTGAATTCATAGCCGAGGTGTACGAGAAATTTACTCACATATTCTTTAATGAAAGCCGGTCATTTCAGGATGCGGCAGATGGATTTGCCATATATGAACCAACCTATATACCGGAAGGCTTTAAATTGGTCAATAAAAACACCGACGGCTTTGTTTTGCTGGAATATGAAAAGGGCGACGACTTCATATCTTACAGCCAACAGCGCCTTGAGAATGTTTCCATGAATATAAATACTGAAGGAGTTGAACTTGAGGAACTGGAGTTTAAAGGTCTTTCTGCAAAATACTATTCCAATCAGGGCGTCCAAAACCTGCTTTGGTACGATGATAAGTATATGTATATGGTATCCTCAACGTTGGACAGAGACATTATGTTTAAGATTGCGGAAAGCATTGAAATTACAGACACGGACTTAAGTCCATAGGATTCAGAAAAATTTTTTAGAAAATTTATTTTTCCTGTCACAAAAGCCTCTTTTGATTTGTTTTATTTAATGAAAACAAAAATCAAAGGAGGCTTTACTATGCTTAAGAAAAAACTTTTATCTACCGCATTGACTGCTTTACTTGTCATTTCTGCATTAATGCCGACAGCTTTGGCTGCAGGAGAAACAAGCGCAGCACCAGAGTCAGTGGTGTCCATTCAGTATGTTTACATCAACCAGGCAAGCACCTCGCTGACCATTTCATCAAGCGGAACGGCTACTGTATACGGGTATGTGCAAAAAGCACCTGCTGGAAAAAACATTTATCTCACATCTACTTTGCAGCGTTATTCTAACGGATCATGGTCAAACGTGAAAAGCTGGTCTAAATCTTCAACATCTTCGTCGGCATCCATACTGGAAACATATCAGGTGACCAGTGGGACTTACAGGGTTGAGACATATTACTATGTATCTGGCGACGGCGGCTATGAGTCGGGCACAGTTTATAGTAAGACTGTAACTTATTAAACATGCATGCGCTCATCAAATCTTATTTATACTTACGCGCAGGAAAGGAATGGTTATAATTATGAAAAAATGGTTAAGCATCACAGCTATAGTAATTGCGTTTACCTTTATCGGGGTAGCGACTTCACAAGCAATGCAAGCATTTAACTTGCCAATTGCAAGCGAAAAAACGATGGCTGCCATTCCCTATGGAGATAATTTCAGTAATATTATGGTGGGAGAGAATGGTGCGGTTCTGTTAATCGACTCAATCAGCGATAAAGAGTATGCCGAAATGATGAGTATACTCTACCCTAACGGCATAGTAGATGCGCAGGGTCAAGATATTCCCGGCATAAACAACCTTGCCGAAACTCGTGCAAAATTCATTGCCGAACATATGAAAGCGTATTCGTTAGTCGGTGAGAAGACAACCGAGGTCAAACTGACGCCGTTTAAAATCACTATTACAGATAAATCAAACGGCGAGTACGAAAGCATATTCTATAAAGCAAGTGTTGGAAAAGATAACTTTGTTTTCCCATCTGAATGGGGGAATCAGTCGTGCGGCTTTATCTCCGTCAGCGAAAAAAACATCTATATTGCATACACGGATATGGGGATTTGGCGCATAGATCCAGAAAATATGTCCGCAAAAAAGATTTCGTCCGATACATACTCCGGCAAAACTCAAGCTGAAATCAGTCTCGAAATCAAGAAGCTTCATCCGGATTGGTACCTTACTTGGGTAGATAGCGTAAACATCAGTCCTGATGGTAATTATGTCGTTTATCGCACAAATCGTGACAGCACTGCGCTAAACGAGACGTCTGTTTGGGAAATTGACCTTAAAACCGGAGAGGAACGTCAACTGATTCAACCATCCTATAATAATGATATTGTCGGGTTCATAACCGATAGAAATGTCGTTGTGGGTGCGCTCAGTGACACTCGTATGGTTGATGTTAATAACAAAATGGTTATCGCTGTAAACGTCCCAAAACTACCGAATTTGCGTATAAGTGGTGTTAAGGATGGAAAAATTGCGTACTCTAGTTACGAAGACGGCAGTTCTAACACCACTGAGTTCATTAGCAGTGTCAATGTATCAACAGGAGAAGTGTCTGAAATTACCAAAGTTGTTGGATACCTCGATGGTGAACCTCGTTTTTCGCCTTCAGGAAACAAAATTGCAATAGGCTATGGCACTGACCCGATGGTCGGCGTTACCGACGTAATGATCATTGACTTGGCAACAATGTCACAGACATTGCTAACCGATTCACTGCAAAACCCTCGGGCAGTTAACGGAAATGTAATTCGTTTCCGCTGGATCAATGATGAGGCAGCACTTGTCGACGCGCAACGTGGACGTGAATTTTCAAGTTTCCTGATTAAATGCCAAGGGGAGTAATATATGACAAAATAGCATAACAGGCAAAAACTATAGTTTTAAAAAATCGTAATAGTGAAAAAAATAATGCGAAATACTACGGCCTTTAGGCAATAGTATATTTCGCGGAAAGGTGGTCATAAAATGATACATAAAATAATACATAAAATAATGGCATTTGCACTCTCCATTATCGCCATGGCATCCATCTTCGCAACAAGTGTATTCGTAGAACAGGGGACGGTTCTTTGTTTGACAATGCCCTATCGTGCAAGTAATGGGGTCAGGCTTGACAAATTGACAAACTTTAAGGAAAGGGGACACACCGCTGCCTTAAGGTATGGGGACACACCGCTGCTACGCGGGTATTCCTTGCCGCGGGATGTCCCCGATGCATTTATAGGCAGATTTCTTATTCTATCTATTTAATTGCCTACAAATCAGCTTTCCCGACATATATTCCTGGGTTGGCTTTTAACCGGCTAATCGTTTGTCAGATCACCGTTTCCACTTACCGGTATGGCTTCCCCAAGATAAGTGGGCTTAGGTTTAATAATCACATTAAAGAAATCTTTTACTCTTGCCAATATTTCTCTCAAATCCCTAAATTCTTGTCCAGCATATTGCCTCAGATCAGAGGCAACACCATACGCTTCAAGACCCAGCTTTTCAGCAATATACAGCGCACGGTACAAATGATATTTCTGCGTTACAATGATAATCTTGTGGGCTTCAAAAATATCTCTTGCACGATACAGGCTTTCGTATGTAGAGAAACCTGCGTGATCCATAAAAACATGCTCTGAAACAATACCTCTGTCAATAGTAAATTGCTTCATGGTATTGACCTCATCATACTCTTTTCTGCCGTGGTCGCCGCTCATCAGCAGCCTGCCGGAAGCTCCCTTCTTGTATAGTTCGATACCCTGTAAAAGCCTATCCTCAAGCATGTGGCTTGGTCTTCCGTCACCCCACACACCTGCGCCGAGAATAAGGATACAATCGGCATCTAACGAGGCTGCCTCATCTACCGCAATAATTTTATCTTTAACCGATGACTTAACATGGGCATTTATAATCAATACGGATACCAATGCCAATATACTGACTGACATTAAGACAAGCAATCCGATGAACAGCTTCTTTTTTCTGATTTTTATCGTTTTATCACCCATAATAACTCCTATTTTATTCATGAAAATACAACCACATTTGATTTTAGCATGTTTTTCTGATTAGAACAATTATCTTCAGGCCTGATTAGCTTCAAGTTATATAGAAGATTGATCGAAATGCAGCTTTTAAATTAGACGGCAATGGGCGCAATAAGTTTCTTTTTATTTAGATAAAGGACAAATAGGGACGTCCCACTTATATCCCAGGGTACAGTGCTATAAAAAAGACAAAGGAGAGCTTTGCGGAGGGTTTTCAATGCCAACCGTAAGTGTTACTCTGAAGGGTAGAAATGTAAAATAAAGAACCGTCCCTAAATTTACTAAATTTATTGGATAAGAGGGTCTTGAGAAGTATTGGAATTAAGACAGCAGCCGGTTTAGAAAAGCTTAATAATATCCCTGTGCTATCAATTGGAAAGAGCAGCGGAACTTATACTGCACTGAAAGCGCTGCAGCAGACACGGTGGTAAACATTCTAAATGCGGGGTAACATTTTTCCTTCAAAAGGTTGACGCTATCGGGGAATAATGCGTGGTTGACGCATTCTTTGATAAATTGTATAATGTAAGATAAATTGTATAATGTAAGATAAATTGTATAATTAAGATGCAAAAAGTTTTTTGGAAAAGAGGTTATAGTAAACTTAAATGAAGAACAATAAGGAAAAAGAGAAAATCCAGATCCTGACTTTAATGAAGCAGTGCGGTATCCCGGTAGGCTCCATTTATCTGGCAGAGCAGATGGATGCCGCTTCTGCCACTATTGGCCGAATACTGATCGAGCTAGAAAACGAACAGCTCATTCGTAAGGTCGGAGTCAAAGGCCGGATACTTACCCCAATGGGAGAAGAATTTCTTGCGCAGGCCGAGCAAAGACAGTCTCTGCGGGATTCTGCGGATAAGCTGGCCAATATCCACCTGAACTTATCAAAGGAAACGCTGATCGACATCATGGACGTGCGGCTGTTATTGGAACCCCGGGCGGCTGAGCTGGCTTGCCGCTATGGTACTGAGGAGCAGTTCCGCTTATTGGATCAGTCCGTATTGGAATATAAGCTGCAGGTCTCCCGCGGTAGCATGGGCGACGAGCCCGGTATGCAGATGCACCTGCTGCTGGCGGAAATGTCCGGCAACCACGTGCTGCAAAACATCTGCGTCCTACTGTTGGCCCAGAACAATGCCCACAATATCTTTTCACAGATCGTGGAAAAAGAAGAAGTTCTGGCAACTCAGGTTGCGGAGCATGAAATGATCGTCTCTGCCGTTAAAGCACGGGACGCCAAAACAGCCAAACGTTTGCTGTATGACCACATCAACCGTTCCAGAAGTTACGTATTGGATTTGAAGGACTACAACAAACGCTGATCCGACAGGCTCATATGAGCCTGTCGATTTTTTATGGTTTCCAGCGTATAATATTCGAATTTTAGCAAAAAACTTCATTGACATCCTCGCTCTAAGATGATAACATTTTATTAGCTAATAATCAATTATGATTAATTAATATTATTTGATTATCACCTAATGACTGTTTAAAAGCTTTTTATACAAGGAGCGTGAACCATGGGAAACTCTGACTTTACTGCGGAAGTTCAGCGCATTCTGTCTGCTGCCGATCTACCGGACGGACGCCGAATCGTAGCGGAAGGAAAGGCGATGGCCGCTGAGCTGCAGATCGGCAGAACGCTGTTCTTTGACAAGTACGGCGTTTCTTCTGAATATGAGTACAAACAGAAAATGAAACGGGAAGGCCGCATCATGTATCATGCGCATATCGGCCTCGACCACTGGGAAGAAACCGTCGACGCCCTGCACAAGCTGTATGACGCTATTGACGGCGCCGGGTACCGCATCGACCGCTACGGTCTCTGTCTGGAGCGCGGCATGAGCCTGCCGGAGGAGCTGCGCGGTCAGATTGCCCGGGAGACGGGCCCCCGCCTGGAAAATGATGAGCAGTGGACCCAGCTGGGGCAGTTGGTGCCCATCCAGCCTCATACAGGCGACTTCATGATCGGTTTCCCAGCCTCGGTGGAAAACACTTTGCTGGCGCTGAAAGCCGGCGTCACCACCATCGGCAACCTGTCCCAGTATTTTGCCCACGAAGCGCCCATGTGGAAAGATGACGAGTATACCACGATGGCAACGGTTAAGGCTATGGGCATCATGGCGGGCAAAAAAGATGAGGGCACGATCGTCCATTCCTATCTGGACGACGGTCTGGCTTCCCTGTTCAACGATTACGCCAGTATCGCCGGCTGGGCGATCCTGGAACGGTATATCGTTGAGGACTTGATCGGAGCCCGTCTGGGCCACTGTTTCGGCGGCGTGACCACCAGGCCGCAGGTACGTGCGGCCTGGGTGTTCGCCCTAAACGATATCTTTGACAACGATTGCTGCGGCACGATGTTTTACGGCGACACCATCAGTAGCGGACCGGACGTCAATCACAATCGCACTATTGCGGCCCAATACCTGTTGTGGGACATCATGGCGCAGTTGAAGTGCCCCACCGGTCACGCCATCATGCCGCCGCCCTTCAGCGAAGGCATCCGCATCCCCAATGTTGACGAGATCATCGAAGTACAGCTGTTTGCCCGGGAGATGGAAAAAGCAGCACGCAGGCTGGTAAATTACGTGGATTTCACCGAGTGCTATCAGATCAAGGACCGTATCGTTGGCGGCGGCCGCCGTTTTGCCAAGGCGGTATTGGCCGGGCTGGCTGAGGCCGGTGTGGACACAGGCGATCCTGTACAGATGCTGTATGTGCTGAAAAAGCTCGGTGCGCGCCGGCTAGAAAACACCTTCTCCGTGGGATCGGAGGATCCGGCCGCTCCCGGCGGACACCGTCCGGTTTACCAGACTGACGTGTTCCGGCATACCAACGACATCACCGATATGTGGCTCTTTGACCTGCATCAGCGGGGTCTGCAGCCGGTAGACAAGCCGGTTACCGCCCTGCTGGCCGCCACCGACGTGCACGAACATGCTCTATTCATCATGCGCAGCATCTTTAAAGAATTCGGCATCAACGTGGTTTATCTGGGCGTGGAGCAGAATCCGGACGATATCGCCGAGGCTGCCGTGGCGAATAAGGTCGACGCAATTGCCGTGAGCACCCATAACGGCGGCGCGCTGGAATTTGCCATTCAGCTGAAAAAGGAGCTGGATCGGGTCGGCTGCACGGCGCAGATCTTCATGGGCGGAAAGCTGAACCAGGGCCGCGAGGGAGAGGAACTGCCGGTAGATGTCACAGATGAGATTACAGCTTTGGGTATCAACACTAATCAGGACTTCCTTGAAATAATCAAGCAGATGGGTAACAAGAATTGATTTAATATATTATAACAAAGGAGGTAACTGTCAACATGAGTGACAAAAACAGTAACAACCAGCGATGGGGTACCCGTGTAGGTTACATCATTGCTGCGGCCATGGCTATGGCCGGTCTGGGCAACGTATGGCGTTTCCCGAATTTGGTCGGCAGATACGGCGGCGCGGCGTTCCTGATCCCCTATCTTATCCTGCTGTTTTTGGTGGCCATCCCCGGTGAATGGGCGGAAGCGATTCTCGGTAAAGTGACGAGAAAAGGTACTATCGGCGCTTACCGTGCTGCCAATAAGAATCTCACTGGTAACGGCTTCATCACTACCATCCTGTCCACCGGCGTGGCGTCTTATTATGTCGTCATCTGCGCCTGGACCTTCGCTTATCTGGCTTACGCCGTCAAGGGTACGCTGATGAATGCCGACCCAGCGCTACTGTGGGATTCCATCTATGCCAACGGTACCGGCGATATGACCTGGCTGATCGCTATTATATCCGTTCTTATCCTTGGATTGTGCTGCTTCGTCAGTGTGAAGGGCATCAAGGCCGGTATCGAAAAAGTCAACAAAATCCTGGCTCCCTGCTTGTTCTTGAGCCTTATCATCCTCGGTATCCGCGGCCTCAACCTGGACGGCTCGTCCGAAGGCATCAGCTTCTATATGGACACCGACTGGTCCATGGTGTTCAAGCCCGTGACCTGGATCATGGCCCTTTCCCAGGTGTTGTTCTCCATCGGTCCCAACTGGGGTATCTATACCACTTACGCCCGCTACATGAAGAAGAAAGACGAGATGCCACTGAGCTATGTGACCTCCTGCCTGGCCGATACCTCGGTCGCGCTGCTGGCCGGCTGGGCCATCTTCCCTGCCGTGTTTGCTTACGGCCTTGATACCACCTCCGGCTACAGCCTGGCTTTCGTGGCTCTGTCCACCGTGTTCCAGAACATGCCCGGCGGCCAATTCTTCGCCATCATCTTCTTCCTGGCCCTGTTCATGGCTGCCGTCTCCACCATCTTTGGTTTCATGGAAGTCGGTATTACCAACCTGACCGACGAATTCAAGAAGAAGGACCGCAAGACCCTCTCCATCATCCTCTATGCAATCATCGCCGCGCTCTCCATTCCGGCCGCTTTCGTACCGAACTGGATCGACGTGTTCGACACCTGGGTTGGCTGCTATATTCTGCCTATCGCGATGATCATCCTCTATGTGGCCGTAGCCTATGCCCGCAACATCAACGTGGTCCGTCTGAAATATCTGAACTGTTATTCTGATATATACGTGGGGAAATGGTGGAACTTCGACATCAAATACCTCCAACCACTGCTGGTGCTAATCATCTGGGGTTTCTGGATCTACAGCGCGGTGGTGGAAAAGTGGGGCTTCCTGCTGGGCGTCGGCGGTCTGGCGATCTCCATCGCTTCCTGTCTGTTGCTGATGTGGTTGGGCATCGTCTATGCCAAAAAACATCCCGGCGACGCTGCTCCCAATGTGCTTGACTAAGGAAAGGGGGGTTATATTACTATGGGTATCTGGACCGGTATTCTGATCTGCTTCCTCGTATGGGGTTTTCTGGCAAGGAACCTAATCGTCATTGCTATACGGGAAAAACGTGGTCAGCATGCGCCCAAGTATTCGGACCGGGTTTTAAAGGAGATGCAAGAATTAGGCATCGAACCGTGGGATGACGAGGAATAAGGATAATCGCCCGAATTGTAAATTCACTCCCCCGCGGAGCAGCTATAAATAGATTAGGGGCCGCTTATCGTCTTGTAAGTGGCCCTTAACTATATAAAGCTGCAGGTAAGTTGTAAAACATGAATAAGAAACGTCTAGCCTATTGTTCCAGTTCCCTGGCTTCCATCATCGGCGGCAGTTCGTTCATTTTTTCCAAGCTGATCATGGAGACAGGCCTGTCCTTTATCGGCATGGTGTTCTGGCGGATGATCTTCGAGGTAATAACGATGCTGTTGCTGATCGCCGCAGGCCCATTTCCGCTGTATTTGCACTCCAAGTCGATGGGAAAAGCAGCCCTGGTGAGCCTGTTCTATCCCCGATTCGGCCTGTTGTAGGAAATGCTAGCGCTCAACTATACCACTACACAAACACAACAAACACAAGGGGACGGTTCTTGTGTGTTATATCCTTCCTACTACAGCAAAGCTAACCTCTGTTAACCTTTCTATTTGTCTTATTGATAGTCCCCTGTTTTTTAATTCCTTAAAAGAGATTGAATATGAAATATATGCATATTGCCTGATGGAGAATCATATACACTTGCCGATAAAAGCAAATACTGTCAATACTGCCTTTGCACTTGAGATGTTCCATAAAGATAGGGGTAAAGCCATTAAAGAATTTTGTAAGTTTAACACGGAATTAAATAACGATATATGTCTTGAAGTAGTTCAAGAAAGGAAAACCATGTCCGACAAAGATATTGGACATTTAATATTAAAAGAATATAATATAGAATTAGCAACGGAGGGAGAGTGCTTGATGATACTCCGGCAACTTGCCCCGTGCTCCCCGAAATCAGGCGGGCGGTCGGTGATTGGCTCAAGATCTTCGTTGACGGCGGTATCGGATCAGGTGCGGATGTATTTAAAGCCCTGGCCTTGGGGGCAGATGCCGTCTTGATTGGAAGGCCTTATGTTATAGCTGTCCATGGAGGCGGTGCCGAAGGAGTCGAGTTGCACACAAATAAAATAGGTGCAGAGCTTTGAGAGACTATGATTATGACCGGCTGCAAGCAGTTGGATGATATTTTGGTGGATAAGATTAGATTATAGGTTGTCCCTTATTCACATCCCCACTAGCTAATAAAGCGGCATAGGCCGATTTATTTGTACAGATTCTTATATGTCAAAATAACGTGTACATGGGATAGCCGTGAAAGGTTGTGCTAAAGGCATGATATACAGAATAAAAACGACCAAGCCTGACGAGTTTATAGACATTACAGGCATTGTAAGGCAGGAGTTAAAAAGAAGTGGTGTAAAGGATGGTATTGTCACTGTATTCGTCCCTCATACGACGGCGGGGGTCACTATTAATGAGAACGCTGATCCAGACGTTGTACACGATATACTATTGGGGCTTAGGAGAGCTTTCCCGGACAGTAAGGAATATAGGCATATAGAAGGCAATTCACACGCGCATATAAAGGCTTCGATGATGGGGGCATCGTGTACAATACCCATTGAAGATGGGGAACTGAAGCTCGGGACATGGCAGGGCGTTTATTTTTGCGAGTTTGACGGGCCGAGAGACAGGAAAATCTATATAAAGGTTATAAGTACGACGTAGAACAGAGAACCGTCCCCTGTTTTACTGTTTTACTGTTTTATGTTTGTCTGCCGTCCCCTGTTTTACAGTAAGGAAAGACTCGGTTATTTTAAAAATAATCGAGCTTTTGTTTTTCAAAAGGAGAAGGAGGCAAAGCCTATGAACACTCAAAAGTTTTTTCTATAAGTACTTGACAGGCAGAGATGGTTAAAATATAATGAGTATAAAGTCAATGAGTAAGGAGTCAATGAAATGAGCAAAAAACAATCCAAGACGCAACGCCAGGTGCAAAAGGATCAAACGAGAAAACATCTCATAGAAACTGCGTTTGAGCAGTTTGCCCAAAAGGGCTTAACTACTACCAGAACCGCTGATATTGCTAAAGCCGCAAAGGTATCCCACGGAACGGTTTTTGCACATTTCTCAACGCAGGAAGCGCTGCTGAATGCCGTCATTGAAGAATTCGGTGCACGGGTTTCCTTAAGGCTTCATGAATTAGCTGTCCGCAACAACAGCTTGCAGGACGTGCTGGCAGCGCATCTTAAGGGCCTGGCGGAGTTCGAGGCCTTTTATACAAGATTGGTGATTGAAGGCCGATTGCTTCCTGAGAGCGCCAGAAATGCATTCATAATAATCCAATCGGCCATCTCTTTCCACATCAGCCAGGCGGCCGAGAGAGAGATGCAAGCAGGAACTATTGATCCGTATCCTATTCACCTGATTTTTAATACCTGGGTTGGATTGATCCACTATTATCTGGCAAATAATGATCTTTTTGCCCCGGAAGGATCCGTATTGGAACGTTATGGGCAGGAACTACTGGATCATTATATGCGCTTAATCGCTTCAAAAGTATGATTCAATACCTTATATGGAGAGGAGGTACATAGTGAAAGGATCAGGCGTTAGAAAGACTACAGCCAGAAGCTGCTACGGACATCTTGGGGGAAAGCTGGGCAACCGGCTTTTTGAACGGCTTATCGAGCTGGGGTGGTTTGAACTCGAAGAGGGAAAATCTACCGTTTATAAGGTTACGGAAAAAGGATATGAGGAATTGGCAAAGCTGGGTGTAAACTTAGAGTGAGAAATAGAAAGAGGAGATGTGATAAAAATGAAAATCTGTATTGCATGTGGAATGCCGATGAAGGAGCCTGCTGATTTTGCTATGGGTGATACTGGAAAGGATTACTGCGTGCATTGTGCACGGCCTGACGGAACGATGCAGTCATACGAGGAAAAGCTGGATTCCTTAACCGCTTTCATTATTAGGACACAGGGCCTGGATAAACTGGCGGCCAATGCTGCGGCCCGGAATATGATGGCCCGCCTGCCTGCATGGAAGGTAGGAGACTAATTATAGAAACTGAACTGAGGAATGTCACCGACATAGCTAGTAGCTGGTCAGGTACAATGCGATTCCCTCGGCAATAGCCGAGGAAATTCTTTCTTTGAACCTCTTATCCTGCAGCAGCGCTTTATCATGCTGGTTTGTCAAAAAACCCAGTTCAACGATTACTCCGGTGACCTTTGTTTCCCTGAGAATATAATAATCATCGCAACGAACCTTGGTTTTAAGCGTGTCCGATTTCAGATAGTCCTTATAAACAATGCTGTCAATGGAACGGGCAATTCTCCCTGCCAGAAGCTTGCCATATTCCGAGGCAGGGTCATAAAACACTATCGCGCCCCTGGTTGCAGGGTAACCGGGGCTTGCGTTAACGTGGATGCTGACGAATACATCGGCATTGCTCCTGTTTATTATATCCTTCCTTGCATCCAGGTCTTTCCTGTATCTTGATGAATTCAAGTCACTTTTATCTTCGAGGGAAGTATCCCTTTCCCTTGTCATAATAACCCTTGCGTTCATCCCTTCCAGGTATCTCTTCAGCTTGAGCGATACATCCAGGTTGATATCCTTCTCCATCAAACCCCTGTTGTCATGGGCACCGCCATCTATGCCGCCGTGCCCCGGATCTATGGCTACAGAAAATCCGGATAGAATATGCCGACCCATTGCACACACCCCTACACCTGCGCTGTCGGGCATTAGAGCTATTATCAATGAACCGGCCAGCAATACAGCGCATACAAGCATTATTATTTCTCTATCCATTTTTAAGGTCAGTATTAATGTGCGTTTGCCCATTATTATTCCCACTACCTCTGACTAAGAGTATACTAAATATATATTCACCTGGTCTTACTTCTTGCATGTCCCGGAGAGCTAATTGCGGTAGATTGACAAGGAAGGGGAAGCGGAATATTTGTAGAATAGTATGATTAATGAAAGGGGACATTGCTATTATGAAGCACTATCTTTATATTCTAAAACCGTTTCTGAACCTCGTGGTATTCCTGCTGGCCCTCTCCTTTGAGAGCGCTTCGCCGGAAAGGACCACCCTGCTTGTGACCTGTTTCACCGTATTTTTGGCCTGGGGGCTTGTGCGGCTCAGGATACACAAGGGCCGGCACTGGCTGTACGCGGTAGATATTATTCTTGTCTATTTTCTTGAATATCAATCGAAATATCTGGTAAACTACTTTTTTCACATACTGTATGTTTCAACGATAGTGGAGGCAGGGGTTATGCTGGACAGAAGGAGAGGGAACATCGTTTCCCTTGCCGTATCGCTGACGGCCATATCAAAGTTCCTTCTGGCCATGCGCTTCGGCATAAGTGCTTCTCTGATTTCGCAGCTATTGTTCAACGTGTTTGCTCTGGCATTTTTGGTCACCCTGATAAACTTCGGGAAGCTCCAGCAGGAGGAGCGGAACAGGAGCCAGGCGCTGTACAGAGAACTGGTGGAAGCCTACCATAAGCTCGAGGAGCTTTCAAAGGAAAAGGAAAAGGCTGCGGTTTTGGAAGAGAGAAACAGGATCGCCCGGGATATGCACGATACCCTGGGACACCGGTTGACTTCACTAATCATGCAGATAGAGATGGCTAAACGCTGTTCAGGTGCTGAACCGGATAAGGCTGAGGAGCTGTTGGAAAGGTGCGCCCAGGGCGCGAGGGATGCTCTGGCGGGGACACGCCATGCGCTGAAGGCCCTTAAGGGAAGCGAGCATTACGGTATAGGCGGCATACTGAGCATGGTGGACAGGTTCAGAAGGGATACGGGCATCGATGTGGTAACGGATATTTCTCAAACCGACCTTGCGCCGGAAGAGAACGAAGCACTGTTCAGGGTTATCCAGGAATCCATAACGAATGCCGCGCGTCACGGCAACGCAAGCCGAATCACGATAGAGGTGAAAAGGGATGGCGACACAATAACGTTCAGTATAAAGGACAATGGGAAAGGCGGAGAATACGGTGAAGGTTTCGGCATAATCAATATGAGGAGAAGAATCGAGGAATTGGGCGGGACGCTCCGGACAAGTTCCGGCAACGGTTTTACTGTTTCGGGCCAGTTCCATACGAGGAGGCGGTAATAAATGATAAGAGTAGCTATCGTGGATGACCAGGAGATTCTAAGACAGGGTATGAAAATGATTTTGTCAACCCAGGAGGATATGGAAATAGCGGGAGAGGGCAGCAACGGAACGGAGGGGTATAGGCTGTGCGAGGCCCATGCCGTAGATGTTATTCTTATGGACATCAAGATGCCGGTTATGGACGGTGTGGAGGCTACCCGCAGAATAAAGAGGGATTTTCCAAATACCAAGGTTATCATACTTACTACCTTCGATGAGGACGAGTTTATTTTCGAAGGACTGAAGAACGGCGCATCGGGGTACCTGCTGAAGGATGCAAGCCCGGACAGCATCATAGAAGCGATAAGGAATGTTCATGGGGGAGGCGCACAGATACAGCCGCGCGTTGCTGCAAGGGTGGTTGACCGGCTGAGGGAACTGAACGGCTGCGAGGGCGAAAAGGACCCAAGAATAGGCAGCTTGACCGAAAGGGAAAGGGATATCGTACAGCTGGTCGGGCAAGGGAAGAATAACAGGGAAATAGCGGACGAATTGTTTATTACCGAGGGCACGGCAAAAAACCACATTTCAAATATCCTTGTCAAACTGGAACTCAGGGACAGGACGCAGCTGGCCATTTTTGCCGTGAAAAACCGCCTCATATGACTTTTGGCATAGTGAATCTGTGCAAAACATTACTTTAAACAGAAGTATACCTTCCTCCCAAGGATTACAATAGAGTTAGCAGTGTCCAGTGTCCAGTGGCTAGTGACCAGTGGCCAGATGACAGATCACAGACGTCAGGGAAGTGCTTATGGGGAAAAACCTATAAGATTTGCCCAAAAACCTGTGATCTGTGAACTGCGATCTGTGAACTGCGATCTAGCACCTGTGATCTGTGATCTAGCACCTAGCACCTGCGATCTAAAGGAGGATATTTTTATGAAAAGAGCGGTATTTTGCATTCTGGCTGCAGTATTGATAATAACAGCTGCTGCATCCTGCACCCGCAAGTCGGACTATGAAGTTTTTATGGAAGCCAATGAGAAAACCGGAAAGGTTGAGATGGGCAAATTATCCATGGAGATTTCGATGAATATGGATTTCAACAAGGAGGGTCTTCCTGAAGAGGCTAAAAAGTTCCTTGGCCTGTTTGAGAAGTTTAACCTGGAACTGAATGACGAATTCAACAGGAAAAAGGAGGAAGGCCTGAAGAAAGTATTTCTGCAGACCGGCGAGATGGGTATAGACGGAAAACTGTATACCAGGGGGAAGGTTGGATATGTAATCACACCCCTTATACCGAAAATCGTGGTGGTACAGGGAGAGGAACTCATCCACCTGAACACCGGCAAGTTTGACAAGGAGGATATACCTAAGCTGTCGGACAACAGCCTGGAGCAGTTGAACAGGATATGGACGGCGCTGTATAGCGATGAAAACGTTTCGGCATTAGAGGATATAGTCATGGAAACGCCGGAGGGAAGCGTCAAGGCCAAGAAATTCGTGGTGAAGCTGACGGATGAACAGTTGAAGCCCGCGATCAAGAAATCTATGGATGTTTTCATGAAGGATGAGCAGCTGATAAACGGGATGAAGAACATCATGGAAGGGCAGTCCGGTGAGTTTCACGGGTTCACCGTTGAAGAAATGTTAAGGCAGAATATCAGCATACTGGACCAGGCAACGGTTAACAATTTCACACAGGTCGCCTATATCGACAGGGATAACTACGTAATAGACGAGACGGTCAGCATGGACATCACCTTTCATTTCACTGAACCGGGAATGCCGAACCACTATTCCTTTTCGATGAGGATAAAGAGGTGGGACCTGAACAAGGAGCCGAAGATCTATTTTCCGGAGGTCAATGAAGAAAACAGCATCACCCTTAAGCAGCTTTCGGATGAGTATCCCGGGGTCTTTGACGGAATGAAGGGAGCGGAAAAGTAATGCTTATACAGGCAAGCAACTTAAAGAAATACTACAAGAAGGTCAAAGCGGTTGATGATATAGATATAGAGGTACGGGAAGGAGAGATCCTTGGGATACTTGGTCCCAACGGCGCAGGGAAATCAACAACCATATCAATGCTGTCCTCCCTGATAAAGCCCGACGGGGGAAAGATATGCTTTAAGGGTACGGATATAAGCAAGGACCCTGGGGTTATAAGGAAGACGCTGGGGATAGTACCCCAGGATGTGGCGCTGTATCCTGACCTCTCCGCCCTTGAGAATTTGAAGTTTTTCGGCAGGCTGTACCGCCTTAGAGGTGAGGAGCTCGACGGTCGGATTGAAGAGGTGCTTGATCTGCTGGGCCTGAATGGCAGAGCGAGGGACAGGATTAAGCACTATTCAGGCGGTATGAAGAGAAGGGTCAACATAGGCGCGGCGCTGCTTCACCACCCGGAGATTCTAATAATGGATGAGCCGACGGTCGGCATAGACCCCCAGTCCAGGAATCACATACTGGAAACTGTGAAACAGCTTAACTCCAAGGGTATTACTATAATATACACCAGCCATTATATGGAGGAAGTCGAGTTTCTCTGCGACAGGATTTATGTCATGGACCACGGCAGGATAATTGCGTCGGGAACAAAGGAAGAACTGAAGGCATTGATCAGCAAGGACGAAACAATTGAAATGCAGGTTGACAGAGCCGACGAGCGGTTTACCGCGAAGCTTAAGGGTCTCATCGATGTTAAGCACGTCGAT
The DNA here is from genome assembly GCA_013540605.1 of Bacillota bacterium. GTDB lineage: Bacteria > Bacillota > Clostridia > Ch29 > Ch29 > Ch29. The sequence continues at coordinate 11,845 of JABVCK010000008.1, read as the reverse complement.
GAGAATGGGGACCGCATCACGATAATATCAAACAAGAACTCAGGCATCCTGTCCCGTATATTTGAGGCAGCGCTGGAAAACGGCGTGAATCTCAAATCAATACAGATAAAGGTACCCACCCTTGAAGATGTATTCCTATATCTTACAGGGCGCGGCCTCAGGGATTAGGGGTGGTGAGCTGTGCTATTATCGATAATATGGAAAGACCTGATGGTGAGTTTGAAGGATAGGAAATCGCTGGTTATAACCCTGCTCATGCCGGCGGTGCTCACGACTATCCTCGGCTTTGCCTTCAGCGGTGTGATGGGTGGAAGCGCTTCGATAGGCGAGGCCAAAATCGCCGTTGTGGAGATGGGCAGCCGGCAGGAAGACATGGCAAGGATAAAGAAAGCAATCGAAGACGCTGCGGCAAGGGGACTGATAAAGGAAGAACTGAGGGACGAAATACTGGACCTTGTCCCGGAGACCGACTTCCAGGATATACTCTACACGGAGGTTCTGGGCAACAGCGAGGTTAAGAAATTCCTGACCTATGAGATAATGGACAGGGACAAAGCCATCCAAGCGCTCGAAAGGGGAGAGATCACAGCGGTTGTCGTCATCCCGGAAAAATTCCTGTACAATACCTTTTTAAATCTGGCAATGCCGTTTAAAAATCCGGTGGAGATCGAGGTTATAAAGCATCCCAATTATACTTTGAAGGGCGGTATGGTGGAGGGAATACTCAGGGGCTTCACCGACGCTCTGGCAGCGGGTATAATTGCAAAAAACACGCTGCTGGAAGCGGCAATAGAAAACAACGTGGGAGAAAAGGCGTATGAAGGCCTCGAAAGCATTACCAGGGATATATTTAATGTCAGGGTCAGGGAGATTGATTTCCGCAGAACAACCGAAGAGGGCAGAAAGCCCATCTCGTCCTTCCAGTACTATGCGGTGGGCATGGCGGTCATGTTTATCCTGTACGCCGCATCGGACGGCGCTCACTATGCGATAGACGAGGTCAGAAATAGCACGTACAGCAGGGTTCTGCTGGCCAATGCCGGGCTGTTCAGGATATTTGCCTCAAGGTTCATATCCACAACCCTGTTTACCCTTATACAGGTGACCATACTGATGCTGTACAGCAAGCTTGCTTTCAGGATAGAATGGGGGCCTCCGTCCGGGGTGATGCCTCTGACTATGCTGCTGGCGGTTGCAATAGGGGGTTTGTCGGTGCTGCTGTCCTCCATAAACCTCCGGCTTAAGGACAATAGAGCGTCCCTAGTTTTCCAGGCGGTATTCATACAGTTCTCGGCCCTTGTCGGGGGGAGTTTCTTCCCGGTAGGCAGCGTGCCCATAATGAAGGCAATAGGCGGCATGACGGTCAATGGAGCGGCGTTGGAGGGCTACCTCAAGCTCATGAGGGGATACCAACTGTCGGATATTGCGGGAGTTTTATCAACCCTGGCTGTGGTGACAGCGGTATGCTTTACCGCCGGAACGTATATAGCCAGCGGTGTCAGGGAGTGAGTGACTGATGTTGAAGATAATATATGTCAGGCTGTTGAATTTAAAAAGCAACTATATTCCATACCTGATTTTTCTTGCCCTGCCCCTTATATTCATGTTTGTGTTTGGGAGTGCTATGGGGAACGGGGATGGAAAAATCCTTCTGCCGGTCTATGACAGCGATAAATCGGAGTATTCCCTGGCGCTGGTCAGGGAGCTTGAAAGCGTTGGAACGTATAATATAGCCATTATGGACATGGAAGAGCTTAAGAGGCAGGTATCCGAGAACTCGGCGGAGGTGGGGCTGGTGATACCCGAAGGCTTCCAGAAAAGTATACTGGACGGGAAAACGCCGGGCCTGGAGATGTTTATCACCAGGGAAAGCCCCAACCTGTATTCCCTTGAGGGCGTACTGCTTGGAAGCATCCAGAGGATAAACTACAATATCAGTATTGCGGACGGGACCATTGCTTTCCTGGAAAAGCACCTGGAACTGGACGCCGAGGGAAGGGCTTCGCTGAAGGAAAGGGTCTATCAGCTGACCGGCGAAAAATGGAACGAAAGGCTGCCGGTGGCTGTGTCGGGCAGCGTGGTCAACAGCGGCGGCAGCGAAGCTTCGTATGATATGTATACTCAGACATCGATAGGGTTTACCATTGCCTTTTCCATGTTCACCTTCATATTTGCCGTGGGCGAGATTCTGGAAGAGAAGCAGAACAGGGTATGGGATAGGATAAACGTTTCGCCGCTGTCAAAGTTCCGGATCTATTCGGGCAACCTGGTGTTTGCCTGCATCCTGGGGATGGCCCAGATGTTCATAATGATCCTGATCGGGTACGGGGTATTAGGAGTTAACTGGCTTAATAACATCCTGGGAGTGATAATGGTATTGTTTGCTTATACGTTCTGCACGGTGTCCCTCGGCCTGCTCATGTCGTCTGTGGTCAGGACCAGCCACCAGCTTCAGGTAATAGCGCCTGTGCTGCTTGTGAGCTCCAGCATGATCGGAGGCTGTTATTGGCCTCTGGAGATAGTCGACTCAAAACTGCTGCTGGCGGCTTCGAAGATTGTGCCCCAGGGATGGGCGATGAACGCGCTGAAGGACATCATAATATACAACCAGGGCATGAGCGCCGTGTACCTGCCTTCAGCGGTCCTTATGATGATGGGGGTACTCTTCATGGGTACCGCCCTGCAGGTGAGCGAGAGCGCGCCTACTTGAAGTCTAAAACGCTGATGCCATAGTCCAATATAATTTTTTTTATATTCTCAATTTTGTCTGCATCGGGCGCTGTGAAGGTCTGCCCTTCAACACCGACAGCCTTGTATTTTGACACGCCGAAATCATGGTATGGAAGCATCTCTACGCCTTCCACGCGTGTATTCTGCCGGAGAAACTCACACATTTTTCTAATATTTTGCTCACCGGCGTTGACACCCTCGATAAGCGGGACGCGAACTATCGTCTTGGGATGCACCCGGGATATCGAAGCTATGTTTTCCAGAATCCTGAGGTTGCCGACCCCTGTCAGCTCCTTGTGGACTTGGTCGTCCATATGCTTGATATCCACAAAAACGCAATCCAAAAGCTCAAAAATGTCTTTTACCCGGTCCCAATCAAAGCAGGCACAGGTTTCCACGGCGGTATCAAGGCCAAGCCGGCTGCAGGAAGCCACAAGCTGCCGTAAAAACTCCGGTTGAACAAACGGCTCCCCGCCGGAGAAAGTGACTCCTCCTCCGGATTCCCGATAGAAAATTGCGTCCCTCTTGATCACTTTTAAAACGTCTTCGACGGTTACCGTAGAGCCGATTTTCTTTCTGGCGCCCGTAGGGCACACTGTACAACATTCGAAGCAACCACCGCACCTTTCCCGCGCAAAGCCGTTTATGGTCCCGTTCTCCGTTTCAATGGCGCCCGTGCTGCAGACCTGGACACAGCGCCCGCAGCCACTGCATCGCTCCCGGAAAAACAACACTTCAGGGGCGTTGTTCCAGGACTCGGGATTTGCACACCACTTGCACCGCAGCGGACAACCTTTCAGGAAAACAGTGCTTCTTATTCCCTCGCCGTCGTGAATAGACCAACGCTGGATTTGAAAAATATTGCCGGAAACATTGCTCATTTTCAATCACCAGAAATTACGAGATTGTTTCATACGTTGTTCTTTCAATAATCGCATCCTGAACTTCGCGGGACAGGTTGACGAATTGTGTACTGTAACCTGCTACTCTGACCAGCAAGTCTTTATAGTCCTCCGGCCGTTCCTGGGCCTGTCTCAGCGTCTCGGCGGAAATAACGTTAAACTGAACGTGAAAAGCGCCAAGAGCAAAGTATGACCTGATAAGAGCCGCCAGATTCTTCAGGTTTCGCTCCGACTTCAACAGTTCCGGAGCAAATTTTAAGTTCAATAATGTACCGCCGGAGTGTATGTCATGATTGATTTTAGCGGCGGACCGCATAGCAGCGGTAGGACTTGTCAAGTCAGTACCGGCATGGGGTGATATCCCTTCGGTCAAAGGACTCTTTGCTTTTCTGCCGTCCGGAGTCGCTCCAATTACACTTCCGGCAGGAATATAATTGGAAATACCCATAAAGGCCGAGTTGAAGGGCGATCCGAAATAATCTTTGTACAACTTAATTTCTTTGTGATAAAAGTCGGTTATTTCCAGGGCAATGGAGTCCACGTAGTCATTATCATTGCCATATTTCGGGCAGGCCAGCGCCGCTTGTCTAAGCTCTTCATAACCTTCCCAGTCGGCATCCAGCGCCTTGCAGATCTCCTGCAGTGTATATCTCTTTTCTTCGAATACCAGCTTCTTGATTACCGCCAGGGAATTGGCCGAGTCAGCCACGCCAATTCCGGTAAGTACCGGCCCGACATTGTATTTGGCGCCCCCCTTGCTCAGGTCTTTTCCCTTTTCCATGCACCCGTCCACCAGCAGGGAAAGGTATGGCCTCGGCACTATTTCAGCATGAATTTGCTGGGCAGTAATCGTTCCGATAACCGCATGCTTTATCAAATTGGAAAGCTGCTTGAAAAAGGCTGATTTTACCTCATCATAGCTCTCGAAAGCGCTGGCAGGTCTTTCACTGAGCCCCATCTCCTGCCCTGTGATGCGGCTTTTGCCTTCATTCAGTGCGTACTCGATCGCGGCGGCCAAATTAATATTAACCGCGGACGTCCACTCGCCAACCTTTCTGAAATGCGGCACTACGCAGCCACAGTTGCTCCAGTCCCGCGCATCTTCAGGCGACAGCCCCACTGCGAGCAGCATTTCGGACCCTATCCGGTCATTATGGACTGCCGGAAAGCCGGTTCCGGCGCTGATTAACTTACATACAGCCAATAGAAATTCATCCGGGCTGTCGGGATGAATCCTTACACTTAATCCTGGTTGATGAGTCTTCACTTTTTCCGATGCTTTCAGACACATGTAAGAAAGTTCATTAGTTGCATCCCGCCCGTCCCTTGTTCTGCCACCTACAGTCAGGTTTTGAAAGGCATTATAACCGGCGAAAAATTTGGCCGTATTGCTCGAAATAACCCAGACCCATTCAGAGAGTTTTATCCACAGTGCCTCAATCAGTTCCTGCGCTTTTTCTTCTGTAATACAACCCTTTTTAGTATCACTTGCAAAATAGGGATACATATATTGATCAAATCTGCCGAGATTCAGAGCGAGCGAGTTTTCGGACAGTATCGAACCGAGTTGGGTAAACCATACGGTCTGTATGGCTTCATAGAAACTTCCCGGGGGATGCTCCGGTACCTTCCGGCAAATTCTGGCGATTTCCAATAGTTCCTCTTTTCGAACAGCATCACTTTCCGCCTGCGCCAATTCCGCTGCTTTATCCGCATACCGGCGGGCAAGAGTGATGATCCCGTCACAGGCCAAAACGGCCGCATTATAAAAATCTATTTTCTCCAACGCTTCCGCGGTGATTGGCTCCAATTTTTCCAAGTGTGCCAATGCCTCGCTTTTGAGACCTCCAAAACCTTTTTTGAAAATTACATCCTGATAGTCGGCGGTAATTTCGCCAACTGCGTTTCGCCACTTGGAGTCATTGTCAACAATACCTGTATCGATTAAAATTTTGGCAGTCTCCGGATTTATCCGCGAGAGAAATGTTTCTTCCAGCGACTTGCCCTGCCAATACGGAAAAATCTCGTCACGCAGTAAACGTTTGGCATTTTCATCAATGCAATACGGGTCCTGCTTTCGATGCTCAAAGGAGTCCATCTCCTCATCAACCCATTTCCACGAATACTCGGGACATATAATACCGGTTTTCAGAAATTCGCCGGTGGACCCGACGACCAGTTCGTTATCAAAAATAGTAACCGGAATACTCTTGCATACCTCTAAAAAGGCTTTCGCTCTTCGGATGATAACGGACTCGCCTTCAGTATTTTTGTGTGACGTCGTGAAAGCTAGTGCCCGTTTAATGCTGATGGACGGCTTGGAATCAATGTATGACTTTTTCAAACCCTCAATCCTCTTGCTAGACATGTTTCTACCCCCTCGTATCAAAGATTTTCCCGGCTTAAGTATCCGGTCAGGATAGCGCTTGCCTCGGTCATATGTTTGCGCAGTATATCCCGGGCCGCTTCGACATCTCTTTGCGTGCAGGCCTTTAGCAGCTCCCAATGTTCTTCTTGTGATTTGGTCTGATAGTTCATCGTTGATAAGTACAGGCGCATATAGCGCTCCACATTGTTGTGCGCGTTTTGAATTAGGGAAAGCAGCCTTGGCCTTTTTGCAGGCCGGTACAGAGTTTCATGAAAGCACCAATTCAGTTCGCCCCAGCGTCTGCTATGGGTTTCAGCGTCTGCTTCTTTCAAAATTCTGTCTGCCTCTGCCAAATCCGTCTCAGTCAAATTAGGAACAGCCAGTCCCAGCGCTCCTAGTTCCAGAAACAGCCGTATATCAAATATCTCCTGGACTTCTTCCACGGATAACTCACTAACCACCGCTCCACGGTTAGGATAAATTTTTACTAGTCCCTCCGCTTCAAGACTTTTTAACGCTTCACGCAAGGCGCTCATGCTTACGCCGAGTTGCGATGCCAAATCCTTTTGCTTGAGCTGGACTCCCCCGCGAAGTTCGTTTGACAGAATCTTCTCCCGCAGAATATTGGTAACCATATCAGACAGGGTACAATGTGGAATTTTATTTTGAAATTTCAGATTATAAGTTTTCATGTTTTTATTCTATATTTTTTAAATGTGAGCGTCAATAGGATTTTCGAATGTATGCATGTATACATTCGAAAATGAAATAGACGTCCACTGAATCATGATATTTATTTGAAATTTGATAAAACTAGTGCTAGAATTAGCGTTAAAACATGTTGCATACGGTGAATTTTTTATGGATGTGTATGATTATGAAAATAGGAATCGTTGCCCCCTCAGATTTCATCAAGAAAATTAATATGGTGGTAGAGAACGAGTTTGACTATATGGAATATACAAACATCATATACACAGAATATGCGGAAATCGCCGGTAAACTGGAGCACCGGCAGAAAGGCTTTGATGCGATGCTCTTTGCAGGGCAAACCCTTTATAATTATGCAAGAAAGCAGATAAAGCCTGCTGTTTTGTGGGATTTTATTCCAAGACACGGCAGCTCTCTGCTTAAGACCCTGTTGAAAGCATCCCGTTCCGGCTATGATATAAGCAATGTCAGCTTTGATTCCTATAAAAGCGGCATATTATATGAGACATACAATGAAATTGGTATAGACAGTGAAAATTTGAATATATGCATAGCTCCTGAAAAACCCTTTGAATATGACTACTTTGATAATATCTATGCATTTCACAAGAAGAACTATACAGAAGGGAAGGCATCCTGTTGTATAACCGCATTACTATATGTATATGAAAGGCTGCATGCCGATAAAATTCCATGTGTTTTTATCGAGCCCACAATAAATATAATACGAGAAACGTTATCCAGGCTGCATTTAAAACATATTGCACAGGTTAATCAAAACAGCCAGATAGTTGTTCTATCCATTGCCGTCAATACGCCTGACGAATATTCCTTATTAAATCATAATGAATATCAACTTGCACTGGATAGGATGAAAATTTCAGAACAAATTTATCTGTTTGCTCAAAAGCTTCAGGCAGCAGTTCTTGAGGTGAATTCCAACAATTATTTTTTGTTTTCAACGAGAAATATTCTGGAGGTTGAAACGGATAATTTTCAAAAAATAGATTTATTCAATAGAATTAACAACGAAGCGTTGAGTTCCATAAGTATGGGCATAGGTTACGGGGAAACTGTCAGGGAGGCCAAATACAATGCAAATTTAGGTATGTTAAAGGCAAAAAAATGGGGGAGAAACGCAGTTTACGTTGTATATGAACGCAAGAGAATAATAGGACCTATCGAATACGAAGGGAAAAAAGGGCTGCAGCAAAGTAAGATAGATGAAAAAATTCTAAATGTAGCAGAAAAATCCGAGATAAGCGTCAATACCATCTTTAAGCTGTACAGTATTGTCAACCGGTACAAACAGGATTGTTTTACGTCTAAAGAATTGGCAAAGATTTATGGGATATCCGTGCGAAGTATGAACAGAATACTGAATAAGCTGGAAGCGGCGGGTTTTGCCAAAGTAGTAGGCAAAAAAGTTGTAGCTGATGCAGGAAGGCCCAGCAGAATAATAAAGATATTTTTTGAGTAAAATTTAGAATAAAGGTCGGCAGACTATGGATGCCGGCCTTTATTTTTAAATAAAGACAAATTAAAGACAATATACAGACAATACACTTAACCGTTATAATAATTTTTAATATATACTTAAAAACGATCAAGGAGGTTGCATCAATGGAATTAAAAGCCATTATTAACAGTCCCGGCTTGTGGATCGCATCAAGTTTTATGATAATCGTTGTTGTGGCACAAAGTATCATCTTCATAAGAGCGGCATTTAAAGAAGCAAAAAACGTAGGATTGACAAGAGAACAATGTGTAAGAGGCATGCGTTCGGCAATGATAACGGCAATCGGCCCTTCATTTTCACCCGTTATTATTCTGGTTGGGCTTTTAGCCGTGTTGGGGGCACCTACTGCCTGGATGAGAATGAATGACATAGGTGCGGGAAGAACCGAGCTTGCCATGGCAAACGCAGCCGCAAGCGTTATAGGAGCCGAACTGCAGGCCGGTAATTTTACGATTGAAGCATTTGGCGCCGCTCTGTGGGGTATGGCTTTGAATAACCTGGGCTGGATGGTGGTAGCCCTTGTTCTGACACACAGGATGGCAAAAGCGGTAAATCTTCTCAACAAAAAATATGACCCCAAATGGATCAAGCTGATGATGGCAGGGGCTACCATTGGATTGTTTGCATATCTGCTTTCAGGTCAGCTGGTGGGGAAAGGGAGTCCCAATATAACAGCTGCGGTGGTTTCGGCAGGGACAATGCTTTTTATTTCAAAAGCGCTGAAAAAGTACCCAAAACTGCAGGAGCCTGCCCTTGGGATTTCGATGCTAGTAGGCATGTTTGTGGCAACAGCTATTGCATAAAACATGATAAGGAGGAATACCGATGAGTAATAACAGCAGCAGAGAAGTAAGTTTTAGCGATAATATGGTTAAGATTGGGATTATAACTGTATGTTTAGCAATCGTAGCAAACTTCATACCCGCACTGTATCTCTGGTTGGTTCACGGTATAATACCTGATTTTAGTACAATCCTTTCCATTTGGTCTTTGGCGTTCGTAACCTTCGGAGTAGGCTGGATCGTACAGCCTATAACCTATTACAGCATAATGGGCGTATCCGGTTCATATATAGGTTGGGTAGCAGGCAGTGTTGCCGACCTTAGGGCACCCTGCGCAACAATGGCGCAAAAGGTAGCCGGAGTGGAAGCCGGGACCCCTGAAGGGGATATAATGTCTACAATCGGCGTTACAAGCTCTGTGTTCGTTTCGGTTACAATAATAACTATATTCACATTTATTGGGGCATACACCATTCCCCTGCTGCCGGAATTCATAAAAAGTTCATTCGCATACATTTTACCGGCAGTATTTGGGGCAGTTTACGCTGAAATGTCGTCAAAAAATCTGGAAATTGGAGCCGGCACCATTGCTTGTGGGCTCATATTGGTTTACCTGTTACCTAAATTGGGTGTTTCAAGCATCTATATGACTTTGTTTGTAATAGCAGCCGGTATGTTAGTGGCAAGGGTAGTTTATACAATGAAGAAAAAGAAGGAACAGGACAATTAAGCTTTGATGGTAAACATTTGACGACAAGGGGGAATGTAGGTGTTTGATCTAAAAATTATCAACGGGACAATTGTAGACGGCAGCGGCAGCAAAGGCTATAAAGGTGATGTAGGCATAAAAGGCGACAAAATAGCTGCAATCGGCGATTTAAAAGCATCAGAAAGCCAAAATACAATAGATGCTGAAGGTTTGGTTGTAAGCCCGGGCTTCATAGATATGCATACTCACTCGGACTTGTCGATACTATATGACAGCCACACCAACAGCAAAATATACGACGGCGTTACAACAGAAGTAGTAGGAAACTGCGGAATAGGCGTGGCTCCCGTAAACCCTGAAAAAAAGCAATTGCTTATAGATTACCTGGGTACAAGGCTGATAGGAAGCCTGCCCGTGAAAATAGACTTTTACTGGGGAACCTTTAAAGAATATTTAGATTATGTAAACAGCCATGCTCCCACTGTAAACGTGGCTCCCCTTGTAGCCCAGGGAGCGGTGCGGATAGCGGAAATGGGCTTCGCAAAAGAAAAAGGAACTGCCGAGCAGGTTAAAAACATGCAGGCAATGGTCAGCCAGGCCATGGCTGAAGGGGCCTTAGGCCTGTCTTCAGGGCTTGTCTATCTGCCGGGGGCATATACGGATACCGAAGAATTGACAGAGCTTTCAAAGGCTGTAAAACAATATGGGGGCTTTTACGTAACCCATATACGAAACGAGGGAGAGGCAGTTTTTGAAGCTCTGGAAGAGGCAATAAACATAGCAAAAGGCGCTGGGGTGCCCCTTCATGTATCCCACCTTAAATTATCCAGCAGAAAAGTTGCGGGAATGACCGAGCAGCTTTTTAAACGAATAGAAGATGCAGAAAAAGAAGGGGTGGAGATATCCTTTGACGTATATCCCTATGAATGCGGAATGACGGCTCTTTCAGCCCTTATGCCTCCCTGGACTTTTGAAGGCGGGGTTCAGAATCTTTTGGAAAGGCTGAAAGACAAGGGTATGAGAGAAAAGATCAAAGAAGACTGCAGAAATGGGATTCCTGGATGGCAAAATTTTGCAAAAGATGCAGGAAGCTGGAGTAATATAACGGTTTCAACGGTGATAAATGAGTCAAGCAAATGCTTCGAGGGAAAAACTATAGAAGAAATAGCTTCCGAACAGGGCAAGGAGCCCTATGACGCTATTTTTGACATGCTCATTATGGAGAATGGAAGAATCCAGATAGTGGTGAAAATGATGCAGGATGGGGATGTAGCACAAATAGTTGCCCACAAAAAGGCCATGTACGGTTCGGACGGGATGAGCCTTTCAACTGAAGGCATATTGGCCTTTGGGAAGCCCCACCCGAGAGCATTCGGTACACACGGAAGGGTTTTGGGCAAATATGTAAGAGAAATGGGTGTAGTGACTTTGGAAGAAGCAGTTAAGAAAATGACATCAATGCCTGCATGGAGGCTTAAGCTTGATAAAAGGGGCCTGTTGAACGAGGGTTATTATGCAGATATTACAATATTTGACCCGGATAAAGTGCAGGACAGGGGAACATACAAAGAACCCAAACAATATACGGTGGGAATGGACAAGGTTATAGTAAACGGCAAGGTGGTGCTTGACCGTGGGAACCATCAGGAGGTATTCCCGGGAAAAGTAGTGGGAAAAGCAAAAATTTAATGTAAGGGGACACACCGCTGCTTTAATGTCCCCAAATTAGATGTAAAAAGCCGCAGGTCAATTACTTTTCCTGCGGCTTTACCAACGTAACAAAACTGCTTTCAAAAAACATATATGCCGCAGGGGTTTTCACAGCCTGCGGCAATAAGATACCAATCTATGCGGGAGACAAATGCCAGCGGCATCTCTCCGCAAGCCGAGGTTGTGAATGCAAATACAAAATACTATTAGAATCCGGGGTTTTACAACTGCATACGGATGCGGTACGGGTTACAATCAGCTTTTTCATATTTCACAACCTCCTTTACGAATCTCGTGGTCAGGGGCGTCCAGCCCCTGAAACACGGCATTTCTTACAGCGACTACATGTAGTCGCTGTTGACTATTTCATACTGTATAGCAAACCTCTCAGATGTTCTACTTCAACTTTTAGTC
>JABVCK010000007.1 GCA_013540605.1 Bacillota bacterium | reverse complement strand
CAGTCAAGGCACAAAAGGCATGAGCCTTTGTCTATCGAAAAAGTATCCTTCCCTTTGACGGCCTGAGCCGGACAAACCTTCTGGCAAATGCCACACTGAATACAATTATCAGCATCAATTTTTAAGGATAGTTTGGCTTTTGAGCCTGTCAGACTCAAAATGGTTCCATAGGGGCAAAGGTAACGGTGCCATAAGCTTTCCGGAAACAAGAAGGTCAGGATGACACCGCAGGCGAGCAATGCCGGGAGAACAGGCAGCTTTTTGCCGGTAGCCATAACAAAGATGAAGGTTAACGCAAAGATCAATAAAACAATGTATCTTGTCAAAGGCTTGGTTAAAAATGAAGGGGCTTTAAGGCCTTTTAGCGAAAGCCTGTTTTTTAATCCCGTCACTGTTTTCATAACAGTATTAATAGGGCAAAGCCAGCCGCAGTAAAAACGTCCGAAAAGCAAGGCGAGTATAACGCTCAGGACAAATATGCCCATCCATAGCTGCACCTTGCCGGTTATCACAAGAATAACGAATAATAATAAGAATACTATTTGGGATGTTATCTGCAGAGCTTTAGGCATACAGCGATCACTCCTCTATGGAGAATTACTCCTTGTAATTAATTGTTTTTACAGGTTCATTATATTATAATGGAAGGCATAAGTCGGTAGCCGAGGATACAAAAATAAGGTTGGTGGGAAAATGTTTGAAAGATATTCTGAAGTAATTTCAAAGACGGCCTTGTTTCATGGGATAGAAAGAGAAGATATAGCCGCCATGCTAAATTGCTTGAAGCCCAGGGTATGCAGCTTCAACAGAAATGATTTCATCGTTACAGAAGGCGATGCCTTTGAAAGCATTGGCATAATACTGAAGGGTGAAGCAACGGTCAGCAAGGAAAATGCCGCGGGGAACAGGATTGTAATGACACTTCTAAAGCAGGGGGATATTTTTGGTGAGATAGTAGCCTTCTCAAGCCACACAACATGGCCGGCAACCGTTCAGGCGCAAGAGCCCTGTGAAGTTTTATTCCTGCCAAGGGGGGAAATTGTAGGTGAATGCGATAGGATAAGCCCCTGGCACAGAACTCTTATTCAGAATTTTTTACATATAATATCCGAAAGGGCCTTAATGCTGAACAAGAAGGTTGAATACCTTACTATCAAGAGTATGCGAGGGAAAATCAGCACATATTTGCTGGAGCAATATAAAAGGACAGGGGATAAAAATATTATTCTGCCGTTAAATCGAAATGAACTTTCGGATTTCTTGAATGTTTCCCGCCCGTCCATGTCAAGGGAAATGTGTAGAATGAGAGATGAGGGAGTTATTGATTTTCATTTGACAGCATTCAGAATCTTGGATATAGAGGCCTTAAAGGCTATGAGTGTTTTATAGCCGGATGTGTCCCATGACAGATATTTTCTTGATAGAGTTGAAGCAAGGGTTGCAGAACTTGAAAAGGGCAGAAAAGGGGAACGGGGCTATTGACAACATTTTATATGTCAACAACTCCACTCCCCTTGATACCGTATCCTTGACACTGGTTTAGTCTCTCATGGGTATACAAATCCGCTGTCCTATCTGCAAAGCATTGGGATCTACTCCTGGGTTTGCACGCTGGATAGCCTCCACCGTTGTGTTAAACCTCTGTGCCAGGGCAAAGAAGGTATCCCCCTGCCTGATGGTATAAGGTCTAGTGCCGGCGGGGCACTCAGGCGGCGGCATAGCCCCAGGTATGCATATTATTTGCCCTACCCGTAGCGAGTTGGGATCTACACCTGGGTTTGCACGCTGGATAGCGTCCACCGTTGTGTTGAACCTCTGTGCCAGGGCAAAGAAGGTATCCCCCTGCCTGATGGTATAAGGTCTAGTGCCGGCGGGGCACTCAGGCGGCGGCATAGCCCCAGGTATGCAAATCCTTTGTCCTACCAGTAATGCGTCGGGGTCAACATTTGGGTTTGCCCGTATCAAAGCCTCCAGAGACACATTAAACCTTCGGGCTATTGCGAAGAAAGTATCGCCTTGTCTGATTGTATATGCAAAGGTGCCTTCAGGGCATGCAACCGGCGGTACTGCCAAGGGTATGCAAATAACCTGACCCACAAACAGCCTCTCCGGGTCGATCCCAGGATTTGCTTCCAGAAGGTCATCAAGGGACACATTATAGCGTCGGGCTATGGAGAACAGGGTGTCGCCCGAGCGTATAGTATAGAAGTTGCCTTCCGGACATGGCGGGAATATCTGCTGCCGCGGGATGCATATCGTTTGGCCTACCATAAGGAAAGAGGGGTTTACCGTTGGGTTCGCCGATATTAATGCGGGTACTGTGGTGCCAAACCGCTGGGCCAGGCTAAAAAAGGTATCGCCGGGTTGAATCACATAGGGTATGGTGCCTGGAGGGCACTGCCTCCAGTAGAAATTATACATTTTTATATCACCTCCTCAATATAAGGTATTCAAAACAACAAAATGTGTTCCACCAGACAGGGGGACAGGGACCTGTCTGTGGGGACAGGCAGACAGGGGGACAGGGACTTGTCTGTAAATTGGATGACTAAGAATTATTTAAAAATTTTTATAGAATTTTTAAAATTGCTTTAAGACGGCTTTATAATTGCCCATTATACTGACCTCATTAAATAATAGCAAGGAGGTTATTTTAATGGGCAAGACCAAGCTTATTTACGATGTTGTAAAGACAATGAAGGAGAAGGAGGTTTTTAAAGGCACCATTAATGTGGAAGGGAAGAAGGGCCAAACCAGGGTATTTGATTTTTCCAATGAGTTTGAAAAGAATACCCTGAACGGGCAGGTAAAGTCAAAGATTTATACAGAACTGGATTATGAAGGAAGGAAAAACAGCTTCGGGAGACATATGCATCATAGGCATGCCTTCCTGCATGATGAAAGTTGTAGGAGGCAGGGAAGTATAAAAGACAAACTGGCAATCCTGGCATTCATGCTGGATACTCTTAACAACATGAAAATCGATGAGCAGGAAGACAAGGGATTTCTCGTATCGATAAATATTAATGAGATTCCCGATGATCTGAAAGAAGCTATCCGTAAAAGGATGGAACACAGAAATATGCACAGATGTGATGAAACCGGCCAAGACAGCGATAAACATATTTGCTTCATGAAAGAGTTCTTTACCGCAGAGAAAACCAATGTTGCGTTAAACATATGGGTCAGTGAGAAAAATGAGGTACAAAGGGTTGTGCTGGCAGTGGAAGGAAAACAAGAAGGCGGTCCCGGTGAAGGACATGAGGTTAGCCTTAAAGCAGAGCTGTGCCTCGAACAGTAAGCAAAGCTGATGTTATGCGCTGCTGCCGAAATAAAAGGTCATGAATTTCGGCAGCATGTCACTATGGTATAATATAGAATATAAATTTAGGAGAAGCAGGTGCGCTATGAAGGAGAAGCATTCGCATGAGTTTATAGAAAAAAGCAATAAGATCCGATGCATGCGTCACATGCATCATAGGGAGTTCGACCAGTATCACAGGCGTATAAGGCATTTTCGTCCCTTCGCCTTGATATTTAACCTGGTTATAGTGTACCTGCTTTTTAAATGGTTAGGTATCCATGTAATCAGCATTTTTTTTGCTGCAGTCATTAGTATTAAGGAAATTACCCAGCTTTACTTTCTCCGGCGTCTGGAAAAGAGAATTATACAGCCTATAGACAAACTGAAAACCGGGGTGGAGGAGATCGCAAAAGGGAATTATGATGTGAAAATTGAATGCAGTGTTACGAATGAAATCGGTTTATTGATCGCGTCCTTTAACGAAATGGTGCAAAAATTACGGGAAAGCGAAAAAATGAAAATTGAATACGAAGACAATAGAAAGGCGCTCATTGCAAATATCACTCACGACCTGAAAACGCCCATTGCATCTATTCAGGGATATATGGAAGCAATTGTGGACAGGGCTGTCAAATCACCTGAAGATATGGAAAAGTACCTGAGGATTATATACAGCAATACAACTTATATGAATAAGTTAATTGACGACCTTTTCCTGTTCTCAAAGCTTGATATGGACAAAGTGGAGTTTAAGATGGAGGATGTACACATAGGATGTACACATATATTTATACATGGCCGATTTGATGGAGGAACTGAAGCTGGAGCTGGAAGAAAAGGGGTGCAGATTTGAATACACCAACAAAATGGAATTTGATTGTATCGTTAAAATAGACGGGAAAAGGATATACCAGGCCATAAGA
The DNA here is from genome assembly GCA_013540605.1 of Bacillota bacterium. Lineage (GTDB taxonomy): Bacteria > Bacillota > Clostridia > Ch29 > Ch29 > Ch29. Next base: position 97,954 of record JABVCK010000007.1, on the reverse strand, counting down.
AATATCATAGGGAACGCTGTTAAATACGGACCTGAAGATGATTTGTCAATACGGGCTGAGGTGTATCAACAGGGTGAATATGTATGTATTGGCATAAAGGATAACGGACCAGGAATACCAGAGGATAAGCTTCCATATATATTCGACAGGTTTTACCGTATTGACACCGAACGTACAAAGGATTTAATGAGTACAGGGCTGGGGCTCTCCATAGCAAGGGAGCTTGTTGAAGCGCACGGAGGGAGGATCACGGTTTCCAGTGTGGAAAACGAGGGTTCATGTTTCACTGTTTCGCTGCCGGTATCAAAGCGGTTAAGGGATGGGGTGTACCAATGAAGCATATTTTAATCATTGAGGATGACGCCAATATTGCCGAATTGGAGCGGGATTATCTTCAACTGAACGGGTACAGCGTGGACATCGATCGCGATGGGGCTCAAGGGCTGAAAAAGGCGCTTACTGGCATTTACGATGTTATTATAGTTGACCTGATGCTTCCCAACAAGGATGGGTACGAAATAATCAAGGAAGTACGTAAAAAGCATGAGATCCCAATAATCGTTGTTTTGGCTAAGAGTGAAGACATTGATAAGATCAGAGGCTTGGGGTTCGGCGCTGACGATTACCTGACAAAACCCTTCAGCCCGGCAGAACTGGCAGCAAGGGTCAAATCCCATATCCATAGGTACCAGCGTCTCATGGGTAAAAATATTTCCACCGAGGTTTTAGTTTGCAGGGGCCTGGAGATAAACACGGCGTCTCATAAGGTCTTTATTAACGGAAAGGAAGTTCAGCTGACAACAAAGGAATATGAGCTTTTAGTTTTTCTTGCTTCCAATCCTAACATTGTTTTTACTAAAGAGCATCTTTATGATTCAATATGGGGCGAGGACTACTATGGCGGTACGGCTACCGTCCCCGTTCACATTCAAAGGATAAGAAAAAAGATAGAAAAAGACCCGGCGAACCCGGAATACATTGAAACTATATGGGGAACCGGTTATAGGTTTAATTCCGATTAATAGATAACAGTAAAATATGTTATGATAAGGATAATCAAATAGCATATAATATTTGGCTGCCTCCCGTAGTAAAGAGCAATTTTTTTCAAGACTTAAGTCCGGTACTGATTTATAATTAAAGAAAAAAGTAACGATTTACTTGCTGGACAAGGAGGCAAATAAAAATGACTGATTACATTTTTGGAACCACCTATCAAATCTTTGGAACCGTACTTCCGACACATCCAACGCGCTGTGTTATTATAGTGGATAAGGATCTTCCTATCGGGCGTTTGGTAAATGCCGCCGCTGTAACCGCACTCACGATAGGGCAGCGTCACCCTGGTTTGATCCCAATAGGTATCGCCGTGCTGGCCGCATCGCAAGATGAACTGCCGGATATTCGCCGGAAAGGTCTGGAGGCCGGATGTGATGTGATCGATTTTCCTGTTGAGGGACAACAGACGACGAACTATCAAGCCTTCCGGGAAGCAGTTGCTGCGATTCAGCCCGAAGAAATGAGATATGCCGGTATTGCCCTGGTTGGTGAGAAAAAAGAGATCAGTAAGATCGTCGGAAATCTGAGACTGCTGAAATGACAAATGCCATTGCGATTACCCGTTACGATACAAGGAGTGTTAATTATGGGGTTAAAGGAATGGAGCAAATTATGGTATAATCCTCAATTGGACCTGGAGTTGTATCAAGCCGCCTGCATCAAGCGCTGTTTTCCGCTTCATATGCATAATTATTACGTATTCTGCTTCGTAGAGAAGGGGTTACAATCTTTCTCACATCGAAAAGAAAAGTACTTAACACCACCGGGCGGTTTGATTTTACTGAATCCGGGAGATGCTCACACTGGAGAATCGGCGGATGAATACGGATTCGAGTATCGCGCGATATACCCTAAAATATTCCATATGCAAGAAGCTGCGTTTGAATTGACCGGTAAATGGCAAAACTTCCCTTTCTTTCCGAAGGTGAGAGTTGATGGTCCGGAACTGGCCGGATATGTTCGTGCTTTGCATTTGTCACTGATCGATGAAATGCCCCCAATAACACGTGAGTCCTTGTTTTTGATGGTTTTAACCAAAGCCATCATGCAATATGCCGAGATGAATTCTACGGCCTCGGTTCCCGGAAAAGAGCGATATGCGGTGAAACAAGCCTGTCAATACATACAAGATCATGCGACCGAGGGTATTACTTTAACCGAGGTTGCCGAGCATGTTAGCTTGAGCCGTTATTACTTTTTACGTGTTTTTCGCGAAGAGGTCGGAATGCCTCCCCATGCCTATCTAGAAAGTGTGCGTATCGGTAAAGCAAAGCAGCTTCTGGAAAAAGGATTGTCCCTGAATCAGGTTGCCCATGAATCCGGTTTTAGTGATCAGAGCCATTTTACTAACCGCTTCAAACGCTTTATAGGGGTAACACCTGGGCAATATATGCAGGAGTTCAGGAACTGAAAAATCATTAAACTAAACCACTCCTTCGGGGGTGGTTTTTGCTGTACTGTTCTCCTGATGCGCTTGGCATAAAACAAACTTGACAAAATCAAATAAATTAGTTGACTATAACAAATAGATTACATATTATTTAGATATGAAAAGAATGAAAGGATGATTTTTATGCAAAGTACCCTGGATGATAGAATTGACGCAGTACGGCAATTCAACCGTTTTTTTACGCGGCAGACCGGCGTGCTGCGCGAAGGTCTCCTGCATAGCCCCTATTCTCTCACTGAGGCACGTATCCTATTTGAGCTTGCTCACGGTGAGCATCTCACCGCTACCCAATTAGGCCGTGAATTGGGATTGGATGCCGGTTATCTAAGCCGCACTTTGGCCCGGTTTGAGCAGCAGGGCCTTATCGAAAGAGTCCGTGCGGAGCATGATGGCCGCCAGTTCCTTCTTAATCTTACACAGGAAGGCAGAGACGCATTTTCGGTTCTCGACCGGCGTGCGCGGGAGGAAGTGTCTGAGATGCTGAACGATCTTAGCGAAGAAGATCAACAGCAGCTCTTGAAATCCATGCGGACTATTCAAACCATATTGGATAGAAAAAGTCTTAAGTTTTCCGAGCCCTTCTTTCTAAGGATGCACGAACCGGGCGATATGGGATGGGTTATCCACCGGCATGGCGTTCTGTACGCGAAGGAATATGGCTGGGATGAACGTTTTGAGGCGCTCGTTGCCCAGATTACGGCGGAGTTCATCAACAACTATAACCCGGAACGGGAACGCTGCTGGATCGCTGAAATGAACGGTGAGATTGTAGGCTCGGTGTTCGTTGTTCAGAAGGATGAAGAAGTTGCCAAGCTTCGGCTCCTTCTGGTGGAACCAAAAGCGCGCGGACTGGGCCTTGGAACCCGTCTTGTCCATGAGTGCATCCGTTTTGCAAAACGCGTAGGCTACCGCAAGCTTGTACTCTGGACTAACAGTGTACTCTTAGAAGCACGGCACATTTACAGGAAAGCCGGATTTACACTGGTTGAAGAGGAAGCGCATCACAGCTTCGGAAAAGACCTTATAGGTGAAACATGGGAACTGATTCTTTGATTGAAAGGGAGTGAAAAACAGTGTCTTTACCAAAAAAGGCTGTATACTTTTTTTGTACAAACCCTGACATCGATCCTGTTGCCGGACAGGTTTTTAATGCGCTACAGGGGATACATAGATTGCATGAGACGAGCATCATTATTGATGATAATCCGGTATTGAAATACTCGGATTATGAAGAAAACGAATTTTACTTCGTCAAAACGCATAAAGTCATATGCCATGATTATAATTATTACCTGCCGATCATGAACCGTTATTTTTCGGGTTTTGATATGGCAGGCCTTATAACATGGCATGATGGGCAAAATGCTCCGGACGGGATTTTAAGCGTCCATACGACAGGGGATGTGGACAGCGGCCACTTTGGGCCTGCCAATCCCGAATACATGCGTAATTTATTATTGTGCCTCGAAAAAAACCGGATTGAAGCCGGGCTTGATGATTATAGAGTTACCACAGAAGCGACACACTGGTCGGGTATAATCCATAACGGAGGGGATCCGGATATGATACCTGCGTTTCCGGTACCCCTGGTTGACATCGAGATTGGAAGCACCCAGGCCCGATGGTCGGATTTTTCGGCAGCAAAAGTTATTGCACAGTCTCTTGGCGGCGTTTTTACTAATGATGGAAATAAACTGAATAACCTGCTTTGCGTGGGCGGTGTTCACTTCGAGCCGGCCTTTGCAAACGCTGTGTTTCAGACATGGGACGGTAATGCCTTTGGGATATCGCATATTATTGCGAACCAGTGGCTGATTACCGGGCAATATGAAGGTGAAGACGGCCAGGCCAAACTCGAAGGCTGCATAAATTCCATTCAAGGAGGTATCAAAGGGATTGCGTTTCATGACAACTTAAAGGGTGCCTACAAAGAACAGATCAGAATGCTTGGACGGAAATACGGCATCCCTGTTTTCAAGCATCAGCTGCTGCGCCGGCCCCAGGATATCTGGGACAAGGGGACATGGGACAAGGGGACAGGTCCCTTGTCCCAGCCCCACAGTCCCACAAGGGGATAGCCTTTTAATGGTAGATGTTAAATCATTAGCCTGTTGAGAGCTATTACTATCCCCATTCCCACAACTATGGTAACCAATACATTCTTGGTTTTATATGCGGTAAATGCGGCAACAATCCCGGCCAGAAGATAGCTGTTGCCGAAGGATATGTCCAGGTATCCCCGGGGCATCAAGAGAGCCGGAACTATCAAGGCTGTCAAGAATGCTGTGGGGACATGCTTTAACCACTTTTCCAGCCAGACAGGCATACCGGTGCGGGCAAATACCACCTGGGAGCCAATACGGGTTAAAAAGGTTGCCAGCGCCATACCTATTATGATGAAGATTAGTTTAAGATTCATCTTTACTACCCCTTTCCAGTATACCTCCGGTAATGGTTGCGGCAACTGCGGCAAAAATAATGTACCATTTCCCGGGAAGGAATAAAGCTCCCGATATTGCGCATAGGGCGGAGACCAGGCAGACAATCAGGGCGGTCCTGTCTGCAAGACGGGGCATTAGAAGGACCAGGAAGGTCGCCGGAAGGGCAAAATCGATCCCCCATTCCAATGGGTTGGGAATATTGCGGTAAAATGAAGCGCCAAGGAAAGTGGAAGAGACCCATGTAATATACAGGAAAGCGCTTACTCCCAGCTGGTAATAGAGGTCATAACCCTTTTTTTCTATTCTGTTGATGGTTAAGGCATAGCTTTCGTCCACCATACCAAAGGCCAGGATATACTGCAGGGGACGGGACAATTTTAACAGATAGGGCGATAACGACGCTCCCATCAATAAATGCCTCAGGTTAATCAAAAAGGTGGTAAAAACAATAGCTCCCCAGCTGGTGATACCGGAGCTGATCATAGCAATGGACATAAACTGGGCAGCCCCGGCGAAAACCGCCATTGACATAAAGGTAATCTCAAAGGTTGAAAAGCCTGCGCTGCTGCCCATTATTCCACAGGTCAGCCCGAAGGGAATCACTCCGGCGGTTATAGGCAGGCAGTCTCTTAATACTTCCTTCCATATTACGGTGTCAGGGTTTTGCAATGTATGGGTCAGATCTTTTTCCATTTATGATTTCAGCTCCTTTACTTTCTTTTTGCAGAAAAAGTATGCTTTCTTATTATATCTAAGAAGGAAAAAGGGAGTAAATATCCAATTATATAATTTAATCAGTCCAATTGGATACCAAAGGAGCGAAATATGTAAAATGGATATATCCAAATTATTTATAAACACTAGACTGGACAGCTCTTCGCCGTATTACCTGCAAATCGCTTCCCTTATCAAAGATAAGATCATCGACGGCTCTCTGGCAGAAGGCGAAAAACTCCCCCCTGAAAGGGAGTTGGCCGTATTGTTCAGGGTAAGCCGCACCACAGCGATCAATACATACCGTTACCTGGAGAATAAAGGCTATGTAATCATTAAGAGGGGAAGCGGAACGTACGTCAGCAACAGTTACAACCGTGAAAACAAGGGTAAGAAAGAAATCCCCTGGCCGCAATTATTGAAGCCCTATAACCAGCCATCGATGGCTTCGCTGATGAGCGAGCTGATGGTCAGCAGCGTTCCGGAGGATAAGATTTCCCTTGATGCCGGCATGCCTGACCCCGACTATTACCCGGTAGATATTTTTTTGAAGCTGTATAGGGATTGCTTTGCAGAGCTAAATCCCCAGGATTTCGGGCACATCCCCGTCCAGGGGTATGAGCCTTTGCGGCATACTGTTGTCCGGATGTTGGGCGAGGCGGGTATCCGGTGTCAGCCTGAGGAAGCTATAATTCTTTCCGGCTCCCAGCAGGGTCTATATCTAAGCGCCCGGGTGCTGATAGAGCCCGGTGATTACGTGGTCATTCAGTCTCCTACCTATGTGGGAGCGATACAGGCTTTCCAGGCCCTGGGGGCAAGGATTCTGAGCCTTCCTAAAAGGGAGAGCTTCCCGCTGGAAATACTGGAGGACTATCTGGCCCGTTACAGGCCAAAATTGCTGTACTGCGTCCCTACCTTCCAAAACCCCAACGGCGCCGTTATCGGTATCCAGGACAGGGAAAACCTTATCCGGCTTGCTGCCCGATACCGGCTGGTTATCCTGGAAGACGACCCGTATAGCCGCTATTATTATAAAGAGCCTTCGCCATTAAGCCTGAAAGCCCTGGATAATTATGGAGGGGTCATATACCTGAGCACTTTCTCTAAAATCCTCATGCCGGGGTTAAGGCTGGGATATATGGTTGCCCACCCGTCATTGATCAACAGAGTGGTACTGGAAAAACAGTACGTGGACCTGCACAGCAATAATATCAGCCAGTGGTTGGTCGATTTGTTCATTAAAAACGGATACCTGGTAAAACACCTGGAGAAGATGCGGAGCATTTACAAAAAGAGAAGGGATGCGATGGTTGAAGCCATAAACAGCAGCCTTGGCGACAAGCTCTCCTTTAACAATCCTGAGGGCGGCTTTTACCTGTGGTGCCGGATCAATGAGGGTATCCCGTCAAAGAGGTTGCTGCAGGAGGCGCTAAAAACCGGGGTCTCCTTTGTCCCTGGGGAGGCATTTTATGCCAACCCCGGTGAGGATAAGGAACTGAGGCTCTGTTTTTCCCGGCATAGCGAAGAAGTCCTTCTGGATGGGATCAGCAGGCTGGAAAGGGCGCTAATGAAGTGCAAAAAGGGTCAATATGTCATTCCCCAAAAGGATATAAGGCCGATCATCTAAACATTCAGGCTGTTCCTCTATGGCTTGCTGAGGAAAGAAGAATAATCCGCAAATGCATCACTGTTTTGTATATGCATGGGCTAAATAGAAAATTATAAAATAGAGTGGAGTTGCACAGGACTCCGCTCTATTTTACTTTATTTTTTAAATAATTATAAAAATTATTTGACCATAACGGTCAAAAATATTACAATATTATTGACCATTATGGTCAAAAAGTTAATCGGGAACATTAATGAAGAAAGAAGGTAAGCATCATGTTTTCGAAATTCTTAAGCTTAGAAAAGGAAAAGCAAGAACGTATTTTAAATGCGGCATTAAAGGAATTTGCCCAGAAGGGCTATGACGATGCCTCCACCAATGAGATTGTAAAGGAAGCAGGGATTTCCAAGGGACTTTTGTTTCACTACTTCAACACCAAGAAGGACCTTTTTCTATTCCTGTATGATTACAGTGTGGAGATTACTAAAACAGAGTATTACGGGTTAATCAATACCAATGAAAGGGACATTTTCACAAGATTGCGTCAAATTTATCTCCTGAAGCTAGAGGTATACCATAAGCATCCCTGGCTGTTCGATTTCACCAAGGTTGCGGTTTACACAGAGTCTAAGGAAGTCAAGGCGGAGATGGAAAGCCGAAAAAAGGATGTACTGTCAACTGGTTATGAGAAATTATTTGAAAATATCGATGTATCTAAATTCAAGGACGGAGTCGATGTCAAAAGGGCTATGAAGATTATCTTCTGGGCAATTGGAGGGTTTGGAAACGAGATACTAGAGGAAGTCAAGGAATTGGAATTAAGCCAAGTGGACTACGATGGGATTCTTTCGGAATTTGATGCTTATCTCGAGATGCTCCGGAAATGCTTCTATAAGTGAAGGATAATAACTGGAGGTGCTAAGCGTGAATATTATCGAAATAAAGAAGCTCGCTAAGGCCTTTGGCAAGCAGCAGGCCTTACGTGGTGTCGATCTTACAGTGGAGAAAGGGGAGGTGTATGGATTTATCGGCCCCAATGGAGCAGGAAAAACCACTACCATCCGTATCCTGTTAGGCATGCTGCGCAAGGATGCGGGAGAGGTTGCTTTGCTGGGGGGCGATCCCTGGCGTGACGCGGTGGCATTGCACCGGCGTATCGCCTATGTGCCTGGGGATGTCACCCTTTGGCCCAATCTGTCCGGCGGTGAGGTAATCGACCTTCTTGGCAGATTGCACGGGGGGGTTGACCCTGACCGGCGCAAAGAACTGCTGGAACGTTTTGGACTGGACCCCACCAAGAAATGCCGTGCCTACTCCAAGGGCAACCGGCAGAAGGCGGCCCTGGTAGCGGCCTTCGCTTCCGACGCCGAACTGTTCATCCTGGATGAGCCCACATCGGGATTGGACCCGCTGATGGAGCTGGTCTTCCGGGAGTATATCGCTGAAATAAAGCAGTCAGGCAAGACAGTATTCCTGTCCAGCCATATTCTGGCGGAAGTTGAGGCTACATGCGACCGCATCGGCATCATCCGGCAAGGCCGGGTTGTGGAATCAGGGACCCTGGCGGAGCTGCGCCACCTGACCCGTACCACTGTTACTGTGGAGACTGCCAACTCTGCCGAAGGTTTGGACAGATTGCCCGGAGCCCATGATCTATCCCGCCAGGGGACAAAGTGGCGTTTTTCAGTGGACGCAAACGCCATGGAGGAGGTCATGCGGACCCTGGCGCCCCTGGGGATCAAATCCCTGACGGCGGAGCCTCCTACACTGGAAGAGCTGTTCATGCGCCACTATAATGAAGGGGGACACACCTCAGCGGGAGGAACGTCCCTATCTAATAAGGAGGAAAGAGAGACGATTATTGCGGCTGTTAGACGGAATAGGGGGAACGTTGCCAGAGCAGCAGCTGACTTAGGTATGAGTAGACAACGCTTACATTATCGTTTGAAAAAATATAATCTAAAATGAAGCTATCTTCTCATAACCGAGGGCGTCTTATCGTTTATGCAAAGATCTGCCCGAGGGGAATCTCCAAACCGTCAAAAGCCATAGATTGCACTATCTCAGCCCCTTTATACACCCGGTACTCTTTGATGTCCTGCTCTTCAAAGCAGTACGCATAGACTTCTTTGCGCAAAGGGCTGACGATCCAATATTCCTTTATACCGCCATGGAAATACAAATCAAGTTTTTTCAGCATATCCTTCTGCTGTGTCGACTCGGACAGAACTTCGACTAGCATGGTGGGTATGCCTGTATATCTGCGCCTTTCATTAATGTTTTCGGTATCGCAAATCACAATAATGTCCGGTTGAACAACATGCTTGTTGCCATCCTTGGTTAGCGTTACATCAAAGGGTGCCGTCAGCGGTCTGCATTTTTTCCCTTTAAACCAGTTATAAAACACATTGGATATTTCCATAATGATATTCTGATGATCATAGGAGGGTGAGGTAAGCAAGTACACTTCCCCGTCAATATACTCATATCGATTTTCACTTTCCTCCGAAAGCTTTAGGAAATCCTCATAGGATATCTTCTCACTCTTCCAATCATATCCTTCAGCTTTTTCGGCTATGGTTGAAAAGCCTTTCTCGGGTTCCTCAAATGCTTTAATGACCACCGTCTTTTTTCCGTTTTTAGTGACGATTATGTCTTCAAACCGCGCCAGTTTCAAATAGCGGCCGAAATTGTTCTGCGCATCTGTGGATGATATTTCCATAGCATATACCTCCGTATTAGCTAATATATTATTTTAGCTAATTTAATTGTATTTAATAATGCTGGTGCTGTCAAGCGGATTAATAAGGTTTTGCAACCTTTATATCGCTCATGGGATTCATCTTTTTTATTGGTTCATCCCTAAAGTTTGTGACACATTGAAAACTCCAAAAAATACCTTGGAAAATGCCTGGTAAAAAGTATTTAAAAATCCGGCAACCTCCCTTATAGTTTTATACGCCAATAAAAACAAAAAGGAGGTGTACCGATGGTATAGAAGGTGTTGCGATGGATATGAGCAGGGGTTATTGTAACGGGGTGCTTGAAACCCTTCCCAATGCTAAACCGGTTATTGACAGGTTTCATGTATCACAGCTGCTTCATGACCAGGTAGACGATGCAAGAAAACACATTCAAAATAAAGTCAGGGAGGAGGAAGGCGATAAACAAAAGGTATTCGGCATCCGCTGGGCATTGCTTAAGAACTTCGAAGACCTTGAGGCTGATGAGATGAATCGACTTTTCAAAGTATGCGATGAATACCCAAAACTCGGTGAATGTTTTGCCTTAAAGGAAGAATTCCGCGGTTAGGTCTAACCATTACTACTGGAACAATTATCGTATTCAGCTCACCTGACCCAAACTATATAAAATATAGTGAGATTTACATTTGTAAGTTTCCAAGTCGCTGGTAAAATCGATGAGTTCATTTCTTGAATTTACCAGTTGACACCAGGGTATTACCACTTAGCACAAAATTCGTTGTTGAACCGATAATCCAGACAGCTGGGGTCCTGCAAAAACATTTATTATGGAGGGGCTAAAAAGCGGCATGCTGGATATAACTAATTCGGAAACATTCAATAAAACGCTTAGGCAATATACGGAAATGGTTAATCAGACAAGGACCAAGATAGGCAGAAACGACCCTTGTCCATGTGGAAGTGGGAAAAAGTATAAGAAATGCTGCGGAGGGGTTTAATTCAAAGAATATAGAATATTATTGGTAAATGATGCAAGAGGAGATTGAATCCGCAGACAGCCTTATATTCAGGAATAAGAGGATGCGTTGCAGGGGAGAGGATAATATCCGTTGCGCCTGATGGTTCTGTTTATCCTTGCTCACAGCTTGTAGGGAATATTTTTTACGCAGGTAATTTGCTGAATGAGGATTTTGAAGCTATTTGGAATCGAAACAATATAGTTAAAAAATACAGGGACTTCAGAGAAAAAAAGAGTTTTAAAAACGGCAGCTGTGGCAAATGTCAGGCAAAAGCCTTCTGCGGCGGGTGCAGAGTCTTTGCAGAGGATGCCATCGGTTCTGACCCCGGATGTCCCGAGCCTTTATATGAAAGAAAATATGCTGAAGATGGATATGATGTCATAGCTGATATACAGGATGTCATAGGCTATACTGACGCAGGATTTCCATACGCAACCCGTGAGGAAATTGAGAAATGGCTTGAAGAGGATAATAATAGGAATTATCCGTCTTGGATGAATAATATATAAGAATGAGCTTACAGGAGGTAATTGAAATGAGGATAATAAGCATCAGAAAAGGCTTTGCTTCAGACCACAGTTCTACATCCTATGAGTTCTTAGCCGTAGATAAGGCGCTCGGCAAGAAAGAGAAAGCAGAGGTAGCCTCCCTTTCCAGAAGGGCTGACCCCACATCAAGAAGAGTCAGCTTTGTTTACAACGTTGACGGATATGACATACCCGGCGGATGGGAGAAGCTGATGGAGAAGTATTATGATGTGATGTACCGGGAGAGTTATGACTGGTGGACCTTTGCGCTTGCATTTAATACCACTGAAGAACAGATAGAAAATTTAAGCAAATATGAATTCAGTGGATATGATGATTTGGGTATTTCCATAGAAAGCAAGGGTAGCCGGGTGGTAGTAGCCATATATTGCAGAGTTGATATGGCATTTATTGGTGATTTATATGACGAATACGAGGGTTATTATGAAGATGATTACGAAGACGAGAATGAGGAAGATGAAAGTGATGGAGAAGACGGCGTAAGTTTTGCTGCTGAAGATGGATTGCTGAACCTGCTAATTCAAGTACGTCAGCAGCTTATAAATGAGGATTACAGGACTTTATATGCAGTATGGGAAAAATATGGAGATTTTGATGATGATGAGGAAGACGAATTTGATATTCCAATCCCACAGGATAAAAAGACAGGTAAGAATATAGTAGAACAATTCAGGAATATTTTGGACTAATAACTTTTATTTGCCAAAGAATATAAAAAATATTGCTTGCAACACATCGTACGATTTATTATAATAGTCGTACGATGTGTTGTAATAATCGTACGAGGTGATTGAAATTATGAAAGATAAAGACAGAGGCAACGGCAAAGCCAAAAAAACAATAACCGCGACAGAACTAAAGAGCAATCTTGGCATGTATCTGGATTATGTAATGGACGATAATGAAGTGGTGATTACCAAAAACGGTAAGAAAGCAGTGCGGCTGGCGCCCTATATCACGGACTATGACCGCTATTTCGCCATTAAAGAAAAGGCCTTGGATTACCAGTATGGCGGTAAAAAGGTCTCCTATGAGGAATTTATGGAGATCTATGAAAAAAGCGATTTGCGAATGGAATTCATCAATGGCGAAATCGTGTTGTTAGGTTCGCCAAGCACAACCCATCAGGAGATCTCCGGAAACTTGTATGTTGTATTAAGAGAGTATCTCAAGGGCAAACAGTGCAAGGTATTTTATGCTCCTTTTGATGTGCATTTTCATAAACAAGGCTTTAAGGAGCCCGATGTTATGCAGCCGGATCTGATTATTGCCTGCGATGTGGATGAGAATACCAATGAAAAAGGACGGTACATGGGCACGCCGGCCCTGGTCGTTGAGATATTGTCGCCGGGCACCCGCTCAAAAGATATGGTGGATAAGCTGAATACCTTCATGATTTCCGGTGTTAAGGAGTATTGGATTATCGATCCCAAACAGGAAGTCGTGCTGGTCTATGGGTTTAAAGACTTGGATGTCGACCATTTTATGACATACCAAAAACAGGATGTAATCCGGTCTTATTGGTTTGCCGACCTAGAAGTTGCAGGGTCTTCAATATTTCCTTAAAACCCGGCGACTGCTGATGGAGCTGCTGTTTGGCTAGATTTCAGCAAAAATATCCCTTAATGGTATCTCCAGACCCTCAAAAGCCGTTGATTTTATGGTATCTCCTTCCCGAAGGCTTGTTAAGCCTTCTATATCCCTTTCTTGAGAAAAGGAGTATTGAAGAATACTTTTATTTTCCAGGTTTACAATCCAGTATTCTGAAACGCCGCTTTTCATGTACAGGCTTAGTTTAGCAACCATATCCTTGCCTTTGGTAGATGGAGACAAGACTTCGACAATCAGCGTCGGTATGCCCTCATACTTGTTGTCCTCATTGACCTTGTCTTGATCGCAAATCACAACAATATCCGGCTGGACGACATTGGGATCTTCTTCGAACTTGGTCGCATAACCGAACAGCCTCACGTCCAATGGCGCCGTTAATGACCGACAGGGCTTTCCTCTAAAGTAGTTGTAAAAATGCCATGCTATTTCGTTCACCACAACCTGATGGTTAAACCTTGGTGAAGCCAGCAGATAAACCTCACCGTCGATGAGTTCATATCTTTGGTCAGAGGAATCAACCAGAGCCATATATTCTTCATAGCTGATTCTTTTGGTCGATTTGTATTTTAAAGATTCTTCATGAACAAGAAAAAAATCAGGTTCGTTATAACGGATGAGTTTGGCGACGCTCTTCCCGTTTTTGGTAATAATAATATCTTCCTTCTCTACCAGCGAAAGATATTTTCCAAAAGCATTCTGCAAATCAGTTGTATTAATACGCATGATATCACCTCACCCCTTATATTAGCTATTATTATAAAGCATTATTAGCTACTTTGTCAATTTATATTAGCTATTGAACCTGTCATTTTAGCGGCAGGCGATCTACCGGCCAACCTGGGCGGCATGAATTGGATAGAACAGGTGGGAAAACGCTCCCATTATGATCTGTCCAAGGGGTGGCATGCCATTCGGTGCATTGGTATATGGAATTGTCTTTTACAGGGCCTCAGTGCATTGGACTGTACTGACAGTTACCTTATTGATGATGGTGATTTGTATTGCATTTTTAGCCGCGTTTTTAAAAGATTAGAATTCTATCAATTGGGCTTTACAAATTTAATGGAATAGTATACACTAAAAAAACAGACCGACGTCGGTCTGTTTTTAGGAGGTGTGAATATGGTGAAAACAGCAAAAAATCATAGTGCAAAGAAGAATGAGCTTGTGGAGATTGCAGAAAAGTTGTTTTTAGAAAAAGGCTATGAGGAAACAAGTGTTGATGACATTCTAAATGCTTCAGGGCTTTCAAAGGGCGGCTTTTATCATTACTTTAAATCAAAAGAAGAAGTGCTGGCGGAAAGTATTAATAATTTAGCGGAAAGTTTGCTGGAAGAAGCTGAACGCATAATTGAGGACCCGAGGCTTAATGCTTTGGAAAAACTGAACCGGTTTATGGAAAAAAAGGTAGCTTTCCAAAAGCCAAAAAAAGAACTCGCAAAGTACCTGTGTATGATAATGAGGTCGGATTTTACGCTCTATAAATACTGTCAGACAATCGCTCAAAGGTATGTTGAACCATTGGCCCGGATTATTGGGCAGGGGGTGGAGGAAGGCATTTTTGACGTGGAGTTTCCCCGTGAAACAGCGGATATATTGTTAAGGGCTGTGACTTCTGTCCCGCAAAGCGTGTTCTTCAGTGAATATATCGAGGATAAAACAAAATCATTAAAGTATAAAGCCTCTCTGGAAGCAATAATGGCCAGGGCTCTGGGAATAGACGGCAAGGAGCTACGAATATTTTAAGAAGGTATTTATATGGCAAATATGGTTAAAAGCTTTAGAGAGTTGACGCCTGAACTGCAGCCGCTTGCGGGAGGGAAGGGTGGCATGCTGGCCCGAATGCATCAGGCAGGCTATCCTGTACCGGAAGGGTTTGTTGTTTTACCGCCGGCTTTTCAAGGGGAGGAACTGAATCCTGAAGCCTGGCATCAGATACAAGGTTATTTGAATGACATGCGCAAAAAGCATAAAGGCTCCTTGTTTGCAGTAAGGTCATCCGCGTTAAGTGAAGATTCGGACCAGGCCTCCTTTGCCGGAGAGTTTGAAACAGTTTTAAATGCTAAAACCGATGAAGAGATACAGGAAGCCATCCATACGGTTTTCAGATCAAGGGAGTCAGAGCGGGTAAGGGCATACAGCTCTGTCCAGGGTATGGAACAGTCTCATGAGATTGCTGTAGTGGTCCAATTGATGGTGCAGTCGGAAATTTCGGGCGTACTGTTTACCGCTGATCCCATTACAGGAAGCTTTGTAAGCATGATAGGCAACTATGTCCATGGATTGGGAGAGCAGCTTGTATCAGGAGAGGCCAACGCCTATGATTTCAAGCTGACAAGACCTAAAGGGAAATATGAAGGCCCCGCTGAGTTCGAGAAATACGCCACAAAGCTTTATCAATATGCAGCAAAGCTTGAGAAGGAATTAGGCAAACCTCAGGATATCGAATGGGCTGTAGCGGACGGAAAATTATACCTTCTGCAATCGAGGCCGATAACAACATTGTCGGCAGGCAACCTGGACACCTATGAAATTAATTATTCCCTGATGGGTGATGAACTTTGGACCAATACCAATGTTGCAGAAGCAATACCCGATGTTTATCCTCCATTTTCCTGGAGTATAGCAAGACTGCTGGATGATGCTATGAATTTTATCCCTGGATATTATGTGTTTTCCGGCAACATTTGCGGAAGACCCTACATGAATATCAGCAGAAGGGTATCTGTGATAACGTCCTTACTTGGCAAGAATGCCAAAGGCGCATTGAGGCTAATCAGCGATTTATATGGAGAATTACCTGAGGGAATGGGTATGCCCCTTCACCCCTTTTCACGTTTAGAGGTGATTAAGGTGATGTTTCCAAGAATAATGCGCATGGTAAAAAGTTCACTAAAAGCTTCTAAAAATTTGTCCCGGTTTCTGAAATGTACACCCAATTGGTGCATAGGAATACGGGAGCGTATTGAAAAAGCAAAGACAAAGGAAGAATTGCTGTCCTTATGGAAGGAAAAATTGCAGCCCTATTTCTTAGAAGGGTTGACGGCGGACAAGGAGTGGTGCAGATTCTAGATTTCTAATACCGTAGTAAAACCAGAAACCTGTCAGTAAGCTTGAGAAGAAATCTGCAAACGGCGCCGCATGCAGTAAACCGGTAATGCCCCAGAATCTGGGGAATATAATTAGCGCCGGAATAAGAAGTATAATCTGTCTTGTAAGGATTAAAAACATGGAGGACTTTGGTCTGCCGATAGCCTGGAAAAAATTTGCTGCAATAATCTGAAAGCCGATAACCGGCAAACACAGGAACCAGTGCACCAGCGCATAACTGCCAAATTTTAATAACTCCGGTTCCCGGTTGAACATGGCTATCATCTGCGTAGGGAACAGTCTTGTTATGATATAACCTGTCACCACGATCGCAGTAGCAACCATAATTGCAAGCTTTTCTGCAGTTTTGACCCTGCCGTATTTTCTCGCTCCGAAATTAAAGCTGATTATAGGCTGAACGCCCTGGTTTAAACCGGTAATAGGCATCAGAAGAATAGTCTGGAGACTATTTATCACGCCCATGCCCGATACGGCTATATCCCCGCCGTAAATAAGCAGGCTCTTGTTAAGTATCATGTTTAAAAGGCTGTTGGCAAGCTGCATCGAAAATCCGGGGAGTCCAAGAGAGGTTATTTTGACTGCAATATGGAGTTTTGGTTTCATGTATTTGAGTCTAAGCTTGTTTCTGCTGCGTTTACCTATAAAGTATGTTACCACCCATGCAGCTGAAATTGCCTGCGCCAGAATGGTAGCAAGAGCCGCACCGGCCATACCCATTCCGAAAACATAGATAAATACCGGATCCAGCAAGGTATTTATACCTGCACCTAAAAACATGGTCAGCATTGCTATGTTAGGGTTGCCATCGGCGCGTATAAAATTGTTCATGCCAATGCTTAATACCTGAAAAACCGCTCCAAAGAAAATCACTCGCATATATTGCATGGAATAAGGCAGCACCGCTTCACTGGCGCCGAACAGGGATAATATGGGCTTTAAAAAGATCTGGCCCAAAATCATAAATGTAAGGCCTGCCATAACCAATAGGACAAAGGCATTGCCGAGGGCGTTTTCAGCCTCTTCCTGCCGTTTTTCGCCTAATCTTATGGAGAATAGGGTTGCTCCACCTACGCCGAATAAAATGCCGATTGCCAGAAGTATTATCATAATTGGAAAACCTATGGTAATTCCTGCTAAACCATAGGAGCCTAAATCCCTGCAGTTGCCGATAAAAATCCTATCAACGACATTATATAAGGCGTTAACCATCATGCCTACAATTGCGGGCACCGAAAATTTCACCAAAAGCTTTGATACCTTCTCTTCACCTAATGGATTTACATATTCCATATCATAATTACTCCATTTTCTTTTTTAAATTGGTACGCTCCACTTTATCCACCATCTTTTGCAGCACGGATAAGACCATATCGACAGTTTCTTCATCCAGTTCCTCTGTCAGAAATTCACTCCATTGCCATACTCTTTTCCTTATTTCGTCCTTATAAAGCATTGCCTTATCGGAGAGATAGACTCTATTAAATCTTTTGTCCGCATCATCCTTATCCCTTATCACATAGCCCTTCTGTTCCAGTGATTTTATCGCTCGAGCTGTTGCAGACTTGTCTATATATAAATAGGCAGACAAATCATCCTGGGTTATCCCGTCTTTATTGTATAGACGAAGGAGAAAAGAATATTCTGCCGAAGTGATGTCAAATTCCTTTAAAGTATAATTAATATATACCTGTGATTGCCGGTGCAGGATGGATACCAGACGTCCGATGGCCTTTTTCAAAATCACCCCTCCCTTAGTTGACTTATCAACTATTATATTATAAATATCTTCCATTGAGAAGTCAAGATTTTTATTCGGTACGTGTGTCATTTTTTCGCTGCGAAAGCCTTACTTGATTATTTAGCGGTTAAATGGTATATTTTCTTTATCAATATATGACAAGACAGATGTATATACACATATTGTTACGGGAGGGACCGCAGGATGTCAAGGCAGGCTGTTATCGATACCATAATAAAATTAAAAAAGGAAAGGGACGCGGTAATTCTGGCGCATAGTTACCAGGTGAAGGAAGTTCAGGAGGTTGCGGACTTTGTTGGAGATTCTCTGGAATTGAGCAGGGAGGTAACAAAGGTTGAGTGCAGCACCATAGTCTTTTGCGGGGTCCATTTTATGGCTGAAAGCGCTAAGCTGCTCAACCCGCAAAAGAAGGTCCTCCTCCCTGTTATGGAGGCGGGATGTCCGATGGCAGATATGGTAACCCCTGAGGCTCTGAAGAGAGCAAGGGAAAAGTATCCGGATGCTGCAGTGGTGTGCTATATAAATTCGTCAGCGGCGGTCAAGGCAGAAAGCGATATCTGCTGCACGTCATCCAACGCAGTAAAGGTGGTGCTTTCCATGCCAAATAAGAGGATATTGTTTGTACCGGACAAAAACCTCGCCAGCTATGTCGCGGGGCATGTCCCCGGAAAAGAGATAATACCATGGGAGGGATTTTGTGCCACCCACTCGGCTGTTACAGAAAGGGATGTGGAAGAAGCGAGGATTGCCCATCCTGGAGCAGAGGTGGCAGTCCACCCCGAGTGCTCTCCTGCCGTAGCCCGCATGGCGGATTATGTCGGGAGCACTTCCGGCATCATAGAGAGAGTCTCAAAGAGCAGCTGCGGAGCCTTTATAATAGGTACCGAAGCAGGTCTTCTGTACAGGCTGCAGAAGGATAACCCACGTAAAAGGTTCTACCTGCTGTCAAAGGGGTTGATATGTCCGGATATGAAAAAGACCCGGCTGGAAGACGTTCTCCAGGCCCTGGAGAAGGGTAAGTATCTTATAGAAGTGGAAGATGAGGTAAGGCGCAGAGCTGTTCTGTCCCTGGAAAGAATGCTATCGGTTGTATAGGAGGTGTGTTCCTGTGGATTTTGTAGCCAACTTTTCCACCTTTGGACTGGAAAAGGAGCAGCATGATGTGGTTATTGTAGGAAGCGGGATAGCAGGACTGTATACTGCCCTTAATCTCCGGAAAGATCTGAGGGTTGCAGTGATAAGCAAAAACAGCCTGAGCGAGAACAATACCTGTCTCGCCCAGGGGGGTATTGCAGTTGCCATGAAGGAAGAGGACAGGACCCTGCATGTGGCGGATACAATGAAGGCGGGAAGCTGGATAAACAATAGGGAAGCGGTACAAGTAATGGTGGCAGAGGCATTGGAGAACATCACCGCAACCACAAAAATGGGAGTTGAATATGACAGGGATGAGGAAGGCAACCTGCTTTCAACCCTGGAGGGCGGGCATAGCAGCAGAAGAATCGTACATGCCGGCGGGGACGCAACCGGCAGAGAAGTCCACAGGGTTTTACTGGCAGCACTGCTTTCCAGGGAGAATACCGCGGTGATGGACAATGCCTTTGCTGTAGACCTTCTGGTAAGGGACGGCAGGTGCTGCGGCATACTGGTTCAGATAGAGGGGGGAAAAAGGGTTCTATACTGTAAAGCGCTGGTCCTGGCGACGGGGGGAATAGGACAAATATACTGCGACACTACCAATTCACCCATTTCAACGGGTGATGGTCTCGCCATGGCCTTCAGGGCAGGGATGGTATTGAAGGATATGGAATTTGTACAGTTTCATCCCACAACCCTTTACAGCAAAGAGTACAAAAAGAGGCACGGGCGCGGTTTCCTGATCTCCGAGGCGGTCAGAGGTGAGGGAGCAGCGCTTATAAACAAGGAGGGCAGGAGGATTATGGAGGGAGTTCATCCAAGGAAGGAACTCGCTCCCCGGGATGTGGTAGCAAGGACCATGTTTGAGGAAATGTCCCGCGAACAGGCGGACTGCCTTTATCTTGACATAACGCATAGGGATAGGGAATTTCTGGCCGGAAGGTTTCCTACTATATACAACACCTGCTTGAGTATCGGGCTGGATATATCCAGGGACTACATACCCGTTACCCCTGCCGCCCATTATATGATAGGGGGAATACCGGTGGACCTTGACGGCAGAACATGTATTTCCTGTCTGTATGCCTGCGGGGAGTGTTCATGTACCGGGGTCCATGGAGCCAACAGGCTTGCAAGCAATTCTCTGCTGGAAGGCTTGGTATTCGGGAGGCGTATCGCCACGGACATCAACAGAATCGTGGACAGACTGGATATTATGCCGACAGACTTCGAGTACGACCGGTGTACCGGGTCCTCTTCTCGAGACTGGAATGTCATAAGGGAAAGAATTGGCAATATCATGACGGAAAAAGCCGGTATTATCCGGAGCAGAACAGGCATCACGGAGGCAGTGTCGGAACTGGACGAAATATGGTGGGAGTTGAGGAATAAGGATTGCGTAAGCCCGGCGCAGATGGAAACAAAGAATATGCTGCACGGGGCCATGCAGATAGCAAGGGCTGCCGCACGCAGGGGAGAGAGCTGCGGTACACACTATATTACCAGTTAGGAGGATTATATGAATATACCCGATAGCTATCTTGAGGGAATAATCAAAAATGCGCTGGCAGAGGATTTGGGGGTAGGGGATATAACTACCGGCTGTATCATGGCAGGTGCGCAAAAGCCGATCAAGGGGATGTTTATTGCAAAGGCGGAAGGGGTTATAGCTGGCCTGCCGGTTCTCGAAAAGGTCTTTAAAATCCTGGACGGCAGCATTGCAGTGAACCGCAAGGTTGAAGAGGGCGGTTGGGTAAGCATCAGCCAAGTCATAGCCACAATTGAAGGTCCCGCATCTCCTGTGCTTTGGGGAGAGCGGACTGCCCTGAATTTTCTGCAGAGGATGTCGGGGATTGCGACAAGGACCCGGAGGTGCGTAGAAACAGTATCCGGCTACAGCGTGAGAATAGCTGATACGAGAAAAACGGCCCCCGGTCTGAGGATTCTCGACAAGTACTCGGTAGCAATAGGCGGCGGCAGCAACCACCGGTTCAACCTGTCGGACGGTGTGCTTATCAAAGACAACCATATAAAGGCTGCCGGCGGAATAGCCGAAGCCGTAGCCAGGGTAAGGGAAAGGGCACCCCATACCTTGAGAATCGAAATAGAGGTAGAGGACCTGCAGCAGTTGGACGAGGCCCTTGAGGCGGGTGCGGAGGTTATCATGCTCGACAATATGTCCCTTGAGGACATGAAAAAGGCGGTAATCAAAGCAAAGGGGAAGGCGCTGCTGGAGGCATCGGGAAATGTGACGGAGGAGCGGTTGAGGGATATAGCTGCAACGGGGGTGGATATTATTTCCATGGGAGCTTTGACCCATTCGGTTAAAGCTCTGGATATAAGCCTGAAGTTCGAGTGAACACGGGTGACATATATCAAGGGTATATCAAGGGGACGGTTCTGTTGATATATATCAAGGGGACGGTTCTGTTGATATATTTAAGAAGCCTGCTGGTGTACTTTCATGATCGAGTTTAAAATTGCTTTAAAGATTATCGCCAGTATAATATAAAATAGGAAACGAATAGATATGTTTCCATTTGATCAGTTCATATATACCAAGCATCACAAAAAGGGGTTCTCCGATAAAAGTAAATATTGCTGCCGATACGATATTCGCCGTTATAAATGGCTTCCATTTCGTAAAGTACTGATAAATGAGCATATACCAGACGGGCAGCATTGTAAAATTCATGGGTATTAACCTTGGGAACAAAGGTTCAAGGTCGAAGCGGTATTCCCACAGGTTCAACTGGCAGCCCACCTCATCAAGCACAGTTACAATCGTTGATATTAACAATCCGTATACGAGTATTTCAAGCAATCTTCTCCTGTCTACCAGTTTCCACAATATAAACCATGGTAAAATCAACATTGCTAAAAGCAGTCAGAATTGAAAGGTAAACAATTCATGTTTGCGCCAATGCAGGTGTTCCAATTCCGTGCACTTGTTTTGGGCATCCAAAACCTGTTCGAATGACGGGAATTCATCCATGATTATACTTGACGGAAGCGATAGCATATTTTATAATTAAACAGTGTTCAATGAAATAAACGCTGTTTAATATGCAAAGGGCAGGTGATACATATGAGCAAGGAACGCCAACTGCGCAAGCAGGAAGAGGTTAGAAATACAATCCTGGATGCGGCGCGGGATATAATTGCCAAGGATGGTATTCGGGGACTGTCGATACGTAAAATCACCAATGCAATAGACTATTCTCCTGCTATTATCTACCACTACTTTAAAGACAAAAACGAGATAGTCGAGACACTGGTAAGGGAGGGGTATGAACGGATACTGGCCTCAATAGGTTCGGTAAAAAGAAACGAGAACGAGCCGGAAAAAGAGATAAGGGAAGCATTTACCAGGTATATTGCAGCAGCCTTGGAGTCCCCGGAGTATTACAGGGCTGTCATGCTCAATGATGACCCTGCCGTGCTAAAAAGAACTCGTCTGCTGGAAAAAGGAATTTCTGAAAGGAGCCAGACCCTGCAAATGCTGTGTAGCAGCATACAGAGGGGGGTGAATCAAGGCCGCTTTACGCCCTGTGACATCGAGCTCACAGCTCAAATACTCTGGACATCCACATTTGGTCTGATAATAAAACTCATGGTGGAAAAGGATATTTCCCGGGATCAGGTAAACCGGTTGATAGATCATCAATTTACCGTATTATTCAACGGAATTATGTCAAGGAATGAGGTCTGAAAATATGATTACTGGAGGTAGGAAAATGAAAACATTAATTGCGTATGCCAGCAAATACGGCTGTACGGAAAGGTGCGCTTCAATGCTGTCGGAAAAACTTACGGGGGAAGTTGACCTATATAATTTGAAAGGGGCCAGGGCTGTAGATCTTTCACAATATGATAAAGTGATCATCGGTGGCTCGATTTATATGGGGAGAATTCAGAAAGAAGTAAGCGAGTTCTGTTCAAAAAACCTTAGCCGGTTAATGGACAAAAAAACCGGGTTCTTTATATGTTGTATGCGAGAAGGGGATATCGCAGAAACAGAGCTGAACACTTCTTTTCCCCAGGAGTTGTTGTCCAATGCCGTTGCAAAGGAATACTTCGGAGGGGAATTCATATTCAAAAAGATGAATGCTTTAGATAGATTTATAGTCAAGAAGGTTTCTAAAACGGATAAGGATATATCAAATATCTTGGAGGATAATATTAACAGGTTTTCACAGCTAATGAACAATGCCTGAGCTGTTCCAAGTAAAAGGGCATAATTCATATTATTTTATGACAGATTGAAGGGTGGTAAATGCACTATGAAATTCAAAAAACCTATAAGCATACTTGTGCTGTGCATTGCAGTATTATCATTAGTGGCTGCAGCAGTTGGAATACTTTCCAATCAAGGACCAGGCCAATATGAGTTTGAATCCATACATGGGGAAACGGTTACAATTTACGGGAAAGGAATATATCAGCATGACTCTATAGCAGTGGTTGCCCAGGGTATAGCGCAGGATATTGCAACCATGCTCCTGGGCGTCCCGGTACTTATAATATCGCTCTATTTATCGCGAAAGGGATTGCTTAAAGGCAGGCTGCTGCTTACAGGTACTTTAGGCTATTTCCTTTATACTTATATTTCGTATGCGTTTTTATGGATGTATAATCCCCTGTTTCTGGTATATGTAATACTTATGTCGGCAAGCTTTTTTGCATTCATATTATCTATGATGTCATTCGATATTGAAGGATTGAGATCATCTTTCAATGAAAAACTGCCTGTAAAATTTGTGGGGGGTTTTCAAATATTCATTGGCGCAGCCGTTGGTATGCTCTGGCTGGGAAGGATTATACCTCCGCTGATAAATAACACTATCCCTTTTGGGTTGGAGCATTATACCACCTTGGTCATTCAGGCCATGGATTTGGGATTCATAGTACCTGCAGCAGTTTTATCAGGGGTACTGATATTAAAGAGAAAGCCCTTTGGTTACCTGCTGTCATCTGTCATAATCATGAAAGGTATTACAATGTTAACTTCAATTACAGCAATGATAATTGGTCAGGCCTATGCCGGAGTGCCGATGAGTTTTGTGGAGATGGCCATGTTTCCACTATTCAATTTGATTACGATTTATTGCTTGGTTCTGATTTTGAAGAATATCGATGAAAAAGGCCATAGTAAAATTATATGATTGCATTGTCCAATATATTGGCATTTCCGGTTTAATGGGTTAAACTAAAGAAAGTATGGTTTAACCCATTTGAAAACGGCAATATGAATGCCCTCTATTTGAGACCGGCAGGGCACATAAAACGCGTGCATTCGTCTGTTTTACTTGAGAACATCAGGTCCTTTTATCTCGCGAACAATTCTTCATGGTCTGCGAGTTTCTCGGCCGGAGAAACGCTTGAGGTTGTGTATCCGGAACAAAGAAAACTATTGGATTGCTGCATTCTAAAATTAACAGCGCAGATGGTGGATAAAGAGATAGACCAGGACGATCTTGCCCTGATCAGTACAGATGGAAAGAGACAGATTATATTGCCCAGGGAAAGGGGATACTACCTGTTCGTACTTCGCACAGAAAAAGAAATACAATATCCGCCTTTATTATATGTATTAAAAATCAAATATATTTACTGTAAGTATCTCTATAACGGCTTAGCTGTTTAGCCAGCTAAGTATTCCACGACAGCGATATAGGCCTGTTATTCGTTTTCCATAATCGTGCTAACAAGAAAAATAAAGGGATTGACTAAAAGATATATGCAATGCTATCATATAGATATGTTTAGCCGACTAAATAAATTGGGAGGAAAGCAAATGTACTTTAACAAACCCGATTCTT
This sequence comes from Bacillota bacterium, assembly GCA_013540605.1. Taxonomy (GTDB): domain Bacteria; phylum Bacillota; class Clostridia; order Ch29; family Ch29; genus Ch29. The sequence goes on along the minus strand of JABVCK010000007.1, from coordinate 72,969 downwards.
TGTATCATGTATTTTCACAGGTGATGCGGCTTCACCATCACCGTGCCCATATGCTGCTTGACAAAGTAGGGCTTTATCCCGGGCAGCCTCCGATGCTGCTTGAGCTATACCGGGAAGGCGGTCAGAGCCAGACCGACCTGGCCGGCAAGCTAAATATTAAGCCTGCTACTATTACGGTAATGCTGAGGAGAATGGAAAAGATGGGGCTTGTGGAGCGCCGCCAGGACCCTGATGACCAGCGGGTTTCGAGGGTTTATCTTACCGAGCGGGGACAAGAAGTCGTCGAAGAGGTTAAGGGGACCTTAGAAATCCTGGAAGCGGAATGCTTTCATAATTTTACGGCAGAAGAACAGGTTCTGCTCCGCAGGCTGCTGCTGCAAATGCGCGACAATCTTGCAAAGGTTTGTGATAAGAAAGCTGAATGGAGATGAAGATTATGATTAGATTATTCAGGTTCTTGAAGCCGTATACAGGCTCTGTGATCGCGGTTTTGGCCCTCATGTTTTTTCAATCCCTTTCCCAGCTGTATTTGCCTACATTGATGGCGGATATTGTGGACATCGGTATAGTCAACGGCGATACCAATTATATGATAAGGGTTGGAGGGCTAATGCTTCTTGTTGCCGCCGCAGGTTCTATATGTGCAATACTGGCAAGCCTTTTATCAGCGAAAACTGCAACGGGGTTCGGCAAAACCCTCCGGAACAGGGTTTTTTCAAGGGTTGGAAGTTTTTCTTTGCATGAGTTTGACAGGATAGGCACAGCGTCTCTCATTACAAGGACCACAAATGATATCACACAGATCCAGCAGGTAGTGCTGATGCTGCTGCGGATGATGGCAATGGCGCCTATGATGTGTGTTGGAGGAGTGATCATGGCGGTATCGATGGATGCGACGCTTTCGCTGGTGATTGTTGCTGTCATTCCGCTGCTTGCCGCCGCAATCCTTGTCGTTGCACGTAAGGGCATGCCCCTCTTTAAAACAATACAGGGGAAGCTCGACAGATTAAACCTGGTTCTGCGGGAGGGTCTCACCGGCATCAGGGTAATAAGGGCTTTTAACCGTATCAACTACGAGAAGAAGCGTTTTAGCGATGCAAGCCTTGATCTTACTGATACGACGATAAAGGTCCACCGGATAATGGCTGTGCTGATGCCGGGTATGATGCTGGTCCTTAACTTTACCACCATTGCAATAATCTGGTTCGGCGGTATCCGCATCGACAACGGAAACATGCAGGTCGGTAGCCTGATGGCGTTTATTCAGTATGTTATGCAGATTATGTTCTCTCTTATCATGGTTTCGATGGTGTTTGTCATGATTCCCCGGGCTTCAGCTTCTGCCGTAAGAATTAATGAGGTGTTTGACATTGCCCCGGGAATCCAGGACCCGGAGCATGCCAAAAATGCTGATTTTGGCAAAGGCCTGGTGGAATTCAATGACGTTACATTCAGCTATCCGGGTGCGGAAAGGCCTGCCGTCAGCAATATTTCTTTCAGCGCCCGCCCAGGCGAAGTGACTGCTATCATCGGCGGTACAGGGTCAGGCAAATCAACGCTGGTAAACCTTATTCTCCGCTTCTACGACGTCGACAGCGGCAGCATTCTGATTGACGGTGTCGATATCAGGGAAATGACCCAGGAAAGCCTTAGAACAAAAATAGGTTTTGTTCCGCAAACCTCTATCCTTTTTACCGGAACCATTGCGGACAATATAAGGTATGGCAGGGAAGACGCGACCGACGAAGAAATTGAACGCGCCGCTAGAATCGCCCAGGCAGCCGAATTTATCTCGGGCATGAAAGAAGGGTATGAAACGGTTATAGCCCAAGGGGGAACCAATGTATCGGGAGGCCAGAAACAGCGCCTTTCCATCGCCCGGGCGCTGGTTAGAAGGCCCGAAATATATGTATTTGACGATAGTTTTTCAGCCCTTGATTTTAAAACCGATGCAAAGCTGCGTGAGGCGCTCAAAAGGGAAACGGCGGATGCTGCCGTGATTCTCGTAGCGCAGAGAGTTAGCACCGTTATGGATGCGGACAGGATTATTGTTATGGATGAGGGCCGGGTTGCAGGGATCGGCAAACATAAGGAGCTTATGAGCACCTGCGGGATATATCGTGAAATTGTATCATCACAGCTTTCGGAGGAGGAACTCGCATGAGTGAAGAGCGTGGAAGGCATAATCCAATAGGGATGCCCGGCAGGGCTTTTGGAGGGCCGCGCATGGGAATGCCCGTAGAAAAGGCGAAGGATTTTAAAGGCACGCTGGTAAGGCTTATAGGTTACTTAAAACCCCGAAAATTTCAGCTTTTTCAGGTGCTGCTGACGGCTATACTCAGTGTGATTTTCAGCATTGTTAGCCCCAAGGTTATGGGTAAAGCCACAACCAAGCTATTTGAAGGCCTTATGGCGAAATATAAGGGCGTTCCCGGCGCCGGAGTGGATTTTGACTATATACTTCGGATACTCGTGATTCTGGGTGGCCTGTATCTTATAAGCGCCTTTTTCAGCTATGTACAGCAGTTCGTCATGGCGGGCGTAGCGCAGAAGACCGTTTTTGATATGCGTAAGGATATTAACGACAAGCTTTCACGGCTGCCTCTGAAATTCTATGATTCGCATACCCATGGTGAAATCTTGAGCCGTGTTACGAATGACGTTGATAATATCAGCAATACACTGCAGCAGAGTATTACACAGCTCATTACCTCCATAATCACCCTCGTTGGTGTTGTGGCTATGATGTTGACTATCAGCCCCCTGATGACCTTTATTTGCATAATGACGCTGCCCCTTTATGTCTTTGTGACAAAACCCATAGTATCCCGTTTGCAAAAATACTTTGCCGCACAGCAGAAGGCGCTCGGTGAGCTTAACGGCCATGTTGAAGAGATGTATACCGGGCATAGGATAGTAAAGGCTTACGGACGGGAGAGCGCATCGATCGATGCTTTCAATAAAATAAACGATAGGCTGTATGAGGCGGGCTGGAAAGCACAGTTTATTTCCGGTATCATCATGCCCTTTATGACCTTCCTCAATAATATTGCATACGTGTTCGTCAGTGTCGTTGGCGGTATCCTTGTAACCAGAAGGGCCATTGAAATAGGTGATGTCCAGGCCTTTATCCAATACTCCAGGCAGTTTACCCAGCCGTTAAACCAGACTGCCAATATTTCAAATATTATTCAGTCCACCGTTGCATCGGCTGAGCGCGTTTTTGAACTTCTTGACGAGGTCGAAGAGACGCCAGACAGCACAGATGCCATGGCAATCCGGTTTCCGAGGGGTGAGGTTAAATTCCAAAACGTGGATTTCGGCTACAGCGAAGACGTTACCCTTATCAGGAATATGAATATTGATGTCAAGCCCGGGCAGACCGTTGCAATCGTGGGTCCGACCGGCGCAGGCAAAACGACGCTGGTGAACCTGTTGATGCGTTTCTATGAAATAAGCGGTGGTAAGATAACCGTTGACGGCGTAGACATAAGAGAATTGAAACGCGAAAGCCTACGCAGCATTTTCGGCATGGTGCTTCAGGATACATGGCTGTTTAACGGTACAATAAGGGATAATATAGCTTACGGCCGTGAGGGGGCTACCGACGAAGAGATTGTTCGGGCAGCAAAGGCGGCTCACGCCGACCACTTTATCAGGACCCTTCCCGATGGTTATGACACCGTACTCAATGAAGAGGCCTCAAATATTTCCCAGGGTCAAAAGCAGCTTTTGACTATTGCCCGAGCAATACTGGCTAATCCGGCAATACTTATTCTTGATGAGGCCACAAGCAGTGTGGATACAAGAACCGAGGTCCATATACAGAGGGCCATGGCAGAGCTTATGAAAGGCAGGACGAGTTTTGTAATTGCCCACAGGCTGTCTACAATCCGCGATGCAGATTTCATACTCGTTATGAATGAGGGCAGCATCGTAGAAAAGGGTAGCCATAAAGAGCTTATGGCCAGGGGAGGCTTCTATGCGGATCTTTACAACAGCCAGTTTGCGGGTGGGAAACCTGCCGAAAAAGCAGTCTAGGACAGGAAGCGTGGCAACTATTTAAATAGACTTATAAGAAAGATATGGCGTGAAAACGATAAAAGATCACCTTTTAACGGAGGCCTATAGGTTTACTATGAAAACGCTGATGGGTGTTGTTGAAAGAATAACATTTGAAAATGAAGAAAACGGGTTTTGCGTGCTAAAAATCAAGTCCATGGGTTTTAGGGAGCTTGTTACTGTTGTTGGGAACCTTGCTGGCGTCAATGTGGGAGCTATTGTCAAACTGAGAGGCGACTGGAAGATGGACGGCAAGTACGGGAAACAGTTTGTTGTCCAGGATTACCGGGAGGCCATACCGGCAACGGTGGCAGGTATTGAAAAATACCTTGGAAGCGGCCTAATAAAAGGAATAGGGCCGGTTAACGCCAAAAGGATTGTAAGGCAGTTCAAGGAAGATACCATCAGGATAATCGAGGAAGAACCGGACAGCCTTATTGAGGTCGATGGAATAGGTCCCAAAAGGGTAGAGATGATAAAAAAGGCATGGCAGGACCAGAAGGAAATAAAGAACGTTATGCTGTTCCTCCAGAGCAACGGCGTATCTACCGCCTATGCGGTTAAAATATTTAAGGCCTACGGTAACGAGAGTATCAAAGTGGTCAGGGAAAATCCCTATAGGCTGGCGGATGAAATTTGGGGAATAGGGTTTAAGACTGCCGACAGGATTGCTCAAAAGATGGGGTTTGACAAGGATTCCTACGAAAGATGCAGGGCAGGGATAATATATGTGCTGAATGAGCTTTCCAACGAAGGCCACTGCTATGCCACCCGGCAGCAGCTTACGGAGGAATCCATGAAGGTACTTGAACAGGAGGAAGAAAACATAAATCCGGCAATAGAAAAGATGCTGTCGGAAAAAACAATAATACCGGATTATGAGGATGCCATATACCTGCCTCCGTTTTTTCACAGCGAAGTGGGAATTGCCAGGAGAGTTAGGGAGCTGAATACTCCCCTTCAAACATCGGATTATTCAAAACTCATAGAAAGAATTCAGGCGGAATGCGGGATAAAATATGATGAAGTGCAGGTAGAGGCAATAAAGACTGCTTTATCGTCCAAATTCATGGTCCTGACCGGCGGGCCCGGTACGGGGAAGACCACCACAACCCTGGCGATAATAAAGGCGTTTACCGCGATGGGAAGGAGAGTGCTGCTTGCCGCCCCCACAGGAAGGGCTGCCAAGCGCATGACAGAAACTACGGGTATGGAGGCCAGAACGATTCACAGACTGCTTGAGTACAAGCCTGCGGAGGGCTATAAGAAAAATGCCGGGCAGCCTCTGGAGTGTGATGTGCTTATAGTAGATGAGACCTCAATGGTAGATGTAATTCTAATGTATAACCTGCTCAAAGCGGTGCCGGATGCTGCTACGGTAATTCTGGTTGGAGATGCCGACCAACTACCATCGGTGGGAGCGGGAAATGTCCTCCGGGATATCATAGAATCGGAAAGCGTTGAAGTGGTGAAACTAAACAGGATTTTCAGGCAGGCCCAGGGAAGCGCGATTATTACGAATGCCCATCGCATCAACAGGGGTGAGTTTCCCAAAATACAGGGCGGAAGAAACAGTGATTTTTTCTTCATAGAGGAGGAACTGCCCGAAAGAATACCCGAACACATAAAACAGTTGTGCACAAGCAGGCTGCCCGCGTATTACAGGGTAGACCCAATAAGGGATATTCAGGTACTTTGTCCGATGCAGAGGGGGGATGCGGGGGCGGTAAACCTGAACGCGGTACTCCAGGAAGCGCTGAATCCATCAAAGGTTTCAATCAGGTATGGCGGGACCGTATTCAAAACAAACGATAAAATCATGCAGGTTAAAAATAACTATGACAAGGGCGTCTTCAACGGAGATATTGGAACAATCAAGCACATCGACCTTGAGGAGAAGAAGCTTTTGTTAAGCTTTGATGAAAAAGATGTGGAATACGATATAACCGAAATGGATGAGGTAGTGCTGGCATATGCCATAACGGTGCACAAGAGCCAGGGCAGCGAGTTCAGCATTGTTGTTGCGCCCTTCACGATGCAGCACTATATGATGCTGCAAAGAAACCTCCTCTACACCTGTGTTACGCGGGCAAAGAAGATATTTGTAGCAATAGGCACTAAAAAGGCTCTGGGGATGGCGGTCAGAAACAATAAAACGACAAAAAGGAATACAATGCTTGCAAGAAGACTGGCTGAAAAGGGCTGTCACGACGGTTTAGTTGACAATATTGTACAGTAGTGGTAAATTGGTAGAAAAACGAAGACTATGCAATAGACTATATCAACCCTTGACAGGAGAGGTGCTGAGTATGGGAAATGCTAAACTTGTTGCATCAGCACTGGCAGTACTGATGTTGGGTGTATTGATACCGGCATCATGTGCGATTAATCATTCGGATACGGAGAAAGGCCCCATAACAATAGGAGATGTAGACGACGCCTCCAGGGAAACGTACGATGGACTGATAGATCAAGAGGGGAATACTGTGGAAACGAGAATAATAGTCCCTAAGGGATTTGAAAGGGTGGCAGTTGAGGAGGGGTCCTTCGGCGAATATCTGAGGAACCTGCCGTTAAAGCCCCATGGGTCCAAAGTGCTGTATTTTGACGGGCGGGTCAAGCATAATGATGTATATGAAGCAGTAGTGGACATGGACGTTGGGGACAGGGACCTGCAGCAGTGTGCAGACGCGGTTATGAGGCTGAGGGCGGAGTATTTGTACAAGCGGCAGAGATACGATGAAATACATTTTAACTTTACAAACGGGTTCAGGGCGGATTATTCAAAGTGGATGCAGGGGAACCGGATAGCAATCAACGGGAACTCAACGTCCTGGGTCCAGAGGGCGGAACGGTCCAACACCTATTCGGATTTTAGAAGCTACTTGAACATAGTGTTCGCTTATGCAGGGACGCTCTCTTTGGAAAAAGAACTGAAGCCCATTGAGCCGGAGCAGCTTATGATAGGGGACGTGATAATACAGGGAGGCAGTCCGGGGCATGCGGTGATAGTTGTGGATATGGCGGAGGACAAAGATACCGGCAAGCGGGTATTCATGCTCGCGCAAAGCTATATGCCCGCCCAGGAAATCCATATACTGAAAAACCCGGTGAACAAGGAAATAAGTCCGTGGTACGAACTGGATTTTGCAGACAAGCTGTATACTCCCGAATGGACTTTTACCAGGGATAGCTTCAGGAGGTTTCCTTAGCTCATAAGTTAGTATGATATGAGCGGTTACAGGTGTATATTAATTATAAATAAAAATGTGAATAGGAGGTTTTGGAATGCTTGAGCTGCTTACCAAGAGAAGGAGTATAAGAAAGTATAAGGATGAGGTGCCGCCCAGGGAGGTGGTGGATAAACTGGTGAAGGCAGCGCTATTATCCCCCACTTCAAAGAACAGCAGACCGTGGGAGATTGTAGTAGTGGACGACAGGGAAATCTTGCAGAAACTGTCAAGGGCAAAGGATTACGGTTCAACCTTCCTGAAGAACGCTCCTGTCGGTATCGTTATTCTTGCGGACAGCGCTAAAAGTGATGTCTGGGTAGAGGATGCCTCAATAGCAGCGACAATTATCCAGCTTACTGCTGAAGATCTGGGATTGGGCTCATGCTGGATTCAGATAAGAAAAAGGATGCACGATGGAAATAAGACAGCCGAGGAATGCGTAAAAGAAATATTAGGAATACCCGCCAACATAAATGTTGAAGCGATTGTTGCGCTGGGTTATCCCGATGAGATTAAAGAGCCGCACAGCGAAGAAAGCCTTCCATACGAGAAGGTTTATAGGAACACATACGGAAACAAGTACTAGTCGACGTAGACGTAGCTCACCCTTAAGGGTGGGCTACTACTTTATTTTATTTACATAGGGGTACATTCCTTAATATGGAATTTGGCTTGATAAGTGGGAGGATTTAAGTTAGCATATTTTCTATAAGGATATTTTAGAAAGGATGAAGTAGCTATCATGGAAAATAACCTTACGCCGCAGGAAATAGGACAAGGCAGGACCAGGGCAAAGAGGGAAAAACGGAAGAGCCGCAAGGTCTGGATTAATATAATAATATTTCTGGTTAGTGCGGGTGTTTGGTCGGCTGCAGCGTACTATGGGTATACTTATGCCAAGGAATACGTAGACACTGCCATCAGGAATGTACAGCAGGAGAATGCGCTCAACCTCCAGGGGCTGTCTGACAGGATAGAGATTATGACACAGGAGATCAGCAAGCTGAAAGAGAGCATAGAGGATGCGGATTCAACCATATCCAGCTCCCGGTCGGTGCAGAAAAATATTGACAAGAAGCTGGAAGAACTGGACGAGCGGCTTCAGGAACTGCAGCGAAGCCTAAACATCTTAAAGGAGGCCCCAAATGTACAGAATTAATTATTTCATGTTATTTCTGGCGGCGCCCTTTTTGGCACTCTTCCTTGTCAGCACAGGCTTTGCGGATAGCAGTAAACACATGCAGCTGCCTACAACGGTACTGGCTGAACAGGTAGATGAGCTCCATAACGGCATCTACGATCTCCAGGAGAGTATATACAGTTTGGGGATGCTCGCTGAAGAGCAGCAGCAGACCTTTAGCGAGCAGTACAAGGATCTGGCCGGACTATCCGAGCTTAGCGCATCACAAAGAAAGCTCTCTGACGATATCTATGAACAGAAAATCCTTGACATGCTTGGGCCGGCAGTTGCAGCTCACATATCCGACAGGGTGGAGATAAAAATCTTTGAACTGGCGGAGTTGGGTTATAGGGGCTATATTGCAAAGGTAAAGCTGTTTGACCCGAAAGCGTTTAAGGTGGTTATTGCAGGGGATACCCTCGGCGAGCTGGAGACAACCTCCAGCGCCGCGAAGAGGAAAGGGGCCATACTTGCAATCAATGGAGGAGGCTTTTACACCGAGAACCGAAATGGAAAAAGCTATGCCCAGCTGATAGGGAACACCGTTGTGGACGGCAAACTTGTAGAACCGTTCAATGGGTATCCCGGGGATCTCTTTTTTGCAGGCATCAATAGGAACGGCCAGGTGATAGGTACAGTACCCAGCACAGAGAATGATATTATGAGGCTCAAGCCCTACCAGGGAGTCAGTTTTATCCCGGTACTACTTAAGGACGGGAAAAAAGTAGACATCCCTGAAAAATGGATGGCGACTAACCAGCCCCGCACAATAATAGGGAAATATGCAAACGATGACCTGATAATGATCGTCATAGACGGAAGGCAGGGGAATTGGAGCATAGGCGTAACCCTGGAGCATTTGCAGGATAAACTGCTCAAACTGGGTGTCAAGGAAGCGTATAACCTTGATGGAGGAGGTTCAAGCGCTATCTATTATAACGGTAAGGTATTAAACAAACCTTCTGATGGGAAGGAGCGTCCCGTAGCAAACAATATTGTGATACTGCCCTAATTACTGCGCCGGCAGCCGGGAGCCCGCATACATGGCATCAGCTAGGGGGTACGGTAAAAGCAATGGAATATATTCATTGAGCTGAGGGGGATAATTATGATAGATGCAATCCAAATAAAGGCTGCGGCTAAAAATCTGGGCGCCGACCTATGCGGCATTGCCCCTGGCGATAGGTTTAATGAAGCCCCGGAGGGATTCCGACCTATGGATATTTATAGCGAATGCCGGTCTGTAATAGTCTTTGCCAAGAAATTGCCCACCGATGCGATATTTGCTGCAAGCTGCGTTCCATATACAATGGTCAACAATGTCGTAACGCAGATGGTTGACGGGATTACCGTAGAACTGGCCCTATACCTTGAAAGAATGGGCGTGAGAGCTGTACCTGTACCTTCCGACGACCCCTATGAGCACTGGGAGCAGAAACGCCAGTATGGCAGGGCAATCCTGTCCATGAGGCATGCAGCCTGGCTGGCGGGATTAGGTGTACTTGGGAAAAATACTCTGCTGATTAACGAAGATCTGGGGAATATGATTCAAATAGGGGCTGTGTTGGTTGATGCTGAACTTGAACCGGATGAAATTGCACGCTACAGCAGCTGTCCTGAAGGGTGCAGCCTTTGTATCGATGCATGTCCCCAGGGTGCATTGGACGGTATTACGGTTAACCAGGAATTATGCAGGCCCCTGTCAAATTTTCGCACCGAGAAGGGCTATGTACTTAAGAAATGCAGTATTTGCAGGAGAGTATGTCCCAATTTAGCAGGAATTGATAAGCTTAAAGCACTATAAGGCTTCAGAAATAAAGAGGGGAATCAATCCCCACAGATCCCGCACGGAGAAAGGGGCAAAGCTGTTCATTGTAGACTGAGAGGTGCATGAACAATGGAGGAAATCAGGCTGGACAACAAAACTTTAGATGCGATAATTAACTCCCAAAGGGATGAAATTACCGAGTACCATATCTATAAAAGACTTTCCGCCATCACGAAGGATAAGACGAACAGTGAAGTATTAAAGGATATTTCGGAGGATGAACTGAGCCACTTTCACTTTTGGCAGAAAATCACCGGGCAAAGCGTAAAGCCAAAGAGGCTTCTGATATTTTGGTATTACTGGATTTGCAGGATATTTGGATTGACCTTTGGAATCAAACTTCTTGAGAAACGGGAAGAGAAAGCTCAAAACCTTTATGAAAGAGTTTCCGAAAAAATTCCCGAAGTACATAGGCTGGTTGACGATGAAGACAAACACGAAAGGGAATTGATCAGCTTGCTGCAGGAGGAGCGCCTGCAGTACATCGGTTCTGTGGTGCTGGGGCTCAACGATGCCCTCGTTGAGCTCACAGGTACACTGGCGGGCCTATCCTTTGCGCTGAGGGATACGCGGCTTATCGCCCTGGCCGGGCTGATTACGGGCATCGCAGCGTCCTTTTCAATGGCAGCGTCTGAATACCTGTCAACAAAATCGGAAAGCGACCATAGCCATGCGCTCAAGTCCTCAATATATACGGGATGTGCGTATATCTTTACGGTTATATTTCTAATACTGCCTTTCCTTGTCCTTGGGAACTATCTCGTCTGCCTGGCATTGACTATACTTGCGGCCATTATGATTATTCTTGTATTCAACTTTTACATATCCGTTGCAAAGGATCTGGATTTCAGGAAAAGATTTTTTGAAATGGCTTTGATAAGCCTTGGAGTTGCCGCCTTGTCTTTCGGTATCGGTTATCTGGTAAGGGTGCTCCTTGGGGTGGACATTTAAGCGGTTCTATATAAAAAATAAATGGAGGAATGAGTATGAAGGATATAAACAGCAACCGTGAATTTCTCAAGTCTTTGTACTGGGATAGGTGGGATGCCAATGAACTGGAGAAGGACCAGGATAAGGGTATAGCCCAGCCCGCGCCTCAGAAGCCCTATGCAGACGGGGATAAACTGATTGATTTGATTTCACCTGATGATTTTACAGTAGGGGAAGTATTCCTCAAGGACGTGATAAAAAAACGGAGAAGCAGGAGGAAGTATTCCGGCCAACCGTTATCCCTTGAGGAGCTGTCATTCATGCTTTGGTCGACCCAGGGACTGTCGGGGGATAAGCCAAATCTGAGGAATGCGCCCTCTGCAGGGGGCAGGCACCCCTTTGAGACGTATCTTTATATAAGCAATGTAATCGGACTGGAACCGGGGTTGTACAGATACCTGCCCCTGGAACACAAGCTGGTGGTGAGCCACGGCTGTGCTGAGAGCATTGAGGATATGTCCGCAGCCTGCCACAACCAGAAATTCGTTAAGAACAGCGCTGTTGTATTTATCTGGACGGCGGTTCCCTACAGGGCGGAATGGCGTTACAGCATAATCGCCCACAAGATGATTGCCATAGATGTGGGACATCTATGCCAGAATCTGTATCTCGCAAGCGAAGCTGTTGGGGCAGGGACCTGCGCCATCGGCAAATATGACCAGGGCAAGATGGATGCTCTGCTGGGAGTCGATGGCAGTGATGAGTTTGCTATATATGCAGCAACGGTTGGTAAAATGGAATGATGAGGGTGGGTTATTATTCGCCTGACGGCGTCTTTAGTAATAATAAAATAATGCATAATAGTTTAAAGGTCCTGTGAAGGATATTTGCTTCCGGTGATAGAATATATACAAAAAAGCAGATGTATAGATACGACTAATTGCATGCTAAGGGGGTTTATCAATGGAACTTACTATCAAGGCCGTAGATTCCCATACCATGGGAGAGCCAACCAGGGTAGTGGTTGGTGGTTTGCCGGCAATTCCAGGGAACACAATGGCAGAAAAGAAAGCATATCTTGAGCAAAACTTAGACTATGTGAGAACAGCACTTATGCATGAACCCCGGGGCCATAGGGATATGTTTGGCTCGATAATAACAGAGCCATGCAATCCGGAGGCTGACATGGGAATCGTGTTCATGCATTCAGGAAGCTTCCTGAACATGTGCGGGCACGGTTCAATCGGAGCAGCCAGCATAGCTGTTGAAACAGGGATGGTGAAGGTCACCGAGCCTGAGACCATAGTTAAGCTTGATTCCCCTTCAGGATTGGTTGAAGCCAGAGTCAGAGTATCCGGTGGAAAGGCAGAAGAAGTAACCATACAAAACGTTCCCGCTTTCATGTTCGGTGAAGGGATGAGCGTTGAAACACCTTCATCCGGGAAGGTAACCTTTGATATATCCTTTGGCGGGAGCTTCTTTGCGCTGGTAGATGTGAAGGAGTTCGGACTGAGCGTTGAAACGGAGCATATTAACGCTCTCGTGAGCAAAGCTATGGAGCTTCAGGAGGTAATAAACAAAAAGATAAAGGTATATCATCCGGAGAGACCTCATATAAAAGCTGTGGAACTCGTCGAGATCTATGAAAAGCGTCAAGATGGATATAAAAATGTTGTGGTGTTCGGAGCAGGACAGTTCGACAGGTCCCCCTGCGGAACCGGAACCAGCGCTAAAATGGCCGTCCTTTATAAAAAAGGTGAACTGAAGCTGGGAGAGGACTTTGTTTACAGGAGCATAATCGATACTGCCTTTACCGGCAGGCTTATCGGTGTAACCAGGGTTGGAGAATTCGATGCGGTAATTCCTGAGATTACCGGCAAGGCATTTATTACCGGCTTTAACAACTATGTGCTGGATGAAAGGGATCCTCTCAAGTATGGCTTCCTGGTTTAGTTGACCACCGGTACCCACAGATTGCATTATGCAGATGATCAGACCAAGCAGCCCACCATATCAACGGTGGGCTGCTTCGTGCGCATAACGTTTATTGACACACCTCTGGAGAATATAGAGTGAAGGCAGGATGCTTCGATGAATTTATACAGCCGTCACAGGAAATAACTATACTAGAGAAGGAAAACGAAAGGGGTACTTGAGTTGGCGAAGAAAGTCAATCTGTTGGTTTTCAGCGGTGATTACGACAAAGCGTTTGCTGCCCTGATGATAGCAAATGGTGCCAGGAATAACGGCATGGAAGTCTCCATGTTCTTCGCTTTCTGGGGATTGTTCCTGCTCCGCGATCCCGAGAGGGTGGATAACGACGCTAAAACCACCTATGAGCAGATGCTTGGAGCAGTGACCCCCAAGGGGCCCGAAGACCTGGGATTGTCAAGGATGAACTTTATGGGGATAGGGAAGGCATTGATGAAGGATATGATGGAGGAAGATGATGCGCCTAGCTTAACCCGGCTGTTTGAAGGCGCACGGAAGAGAGATGTCAAGTTCTGTGCATGCAAGCTTTCGATGGAAGTCATGGGTTTTAAAAAGGGCGAATTAATCCCTGAAGTGGAAGTGATGGATGTCACTCAGTACCTGAATGATGCCACCCAGGCGGATTTACAGCTGTTTATATAGAACTGGGCAGTGAAATCAGGTAAAATAAAATGACAAGCCCTAAAACGGGCTTGCCATCATTCATATTTTTCCGCTGCAGCCCAGAACATTTCTGATTTTGTGCTGTACCATCATCCTTATGGCGTCTCTGGCAGGTCCCAGGTATTTCCTGGGATCAAACTCCGACGGATTTTCAGACAGGAATTTTCTTACGGCAGCGGTAAGCGCAAGCCTTAAGTCGGTATCGATATTAATTTTACATATGCCCTGTTTGCTTGCCCTTTTCAGCATCTCTTCGGGAACACCCTTTGCCCCCGGAATGTTACCGCCGTATTTGTTGCAAAGGTCAACGAATTCCGGGAGTACCGTAGATGCGCCGTGCAGGACCAGAGGGAAGCCCGGAAGCATGCCGGTAATCCTTTCAAGCCTTTCAAAATCGAGCATCGGGTCACCCTTAAACTTATATGCTCCATGACTTGTACCTATTGCAATAGCAAGGGAGTCAATTCCCGTTCTTTCAACAAATTCCACTGCCTGGTCAGGGTCAGTGAAGGTTGCTTCCCTGTCGCTTACCTTAACATTATCCTCAATGCCGGCAAGTTTTCCCAGCTCGGCTTCTACTACTACACCCCTATCATGGGCATAGTCAACTACTTTTTTTGTCAGGGCTATGTTATCCTCGAAGGGCAGTTTGGAACCATCGATCATTACGGACGTAAAGCCGTCGTCAACACACGCCTTGCAAATTTCATAGCTTTCGCCATGATCCAGGTGCAGCACTATTGGAAGGTCGGTCTCCTCGACTGCGGCTTCTACCAGTTTTTTTAGGTAAACCGGCTTGGCGTATTTCCTGGCACCTGCAGATACTTGAAGTATGAGAGGCGCTTTTTCCTCCTGAGCAGCTTCAACTATACCCTGGATAATTTCCATGTTGTTGACATTGAATGCACCCACGGCGTAGCTGCCTTCATATGCTTTCTTAAACATATCGGTAGAAGTAACCAGTGGCATTACAATATCCCCCTTCTGATTATTGCTTTTCCACTTAATAGTATATTACAAACCGATGCCAAAATGTAGGAAGTTTTTAAAAAATGTTCTTCAAAGTGGGCCTTTCCTTGTCGCGTATATGCTGGAAAAGAAACTTAAGGGACGCTGCTTCGGCAAGGGAAAGCCCGACTTCACCTGTATTAATGTACTGTTCCAGTTTGACTACGGTTATATCTATGTTATCTATCTCTTTATGGTTCAATAGAATTGTCCATACTGTCTTTGTACTGTTCCATGTGGATTTTATATCCTCCAGGACTTTTCCTGCGTCATTCCAAAGGTTTTGACCGATCTTTTCTTCCAGCTCTCCGGACAGGGATAACAGTCTATCTGAAGAACGGGTGACCTGGTTGAGTGTCCAGCAACCCATGCCTATGATAAAAACCAGAGATATCACTATGATAATAATAGGTTTCACAGAATCAGCCTCCTGTTTTTCTTTGTGTAAATAGGTTGCCGCTGCTGTCCAGGCTGGCAAACAGTATCTCTTTACAGCTACCGAAACCCATAGCCTGAACCTGCTGTACCAACCATTCCCTGTCCTTGCCCAATGCATGAAGGTTCTTGTCGATCACCCTTCCATCTATTACAAGGCTTAGGGGCAATCCTTCGTATTCGGCGGCAATATGTAAATCCTCTGTGATAACCGGACGTTTCGATGATTTTGGAATCACACTCAACTGGCCGTCGGTTTCCAGTATTGCATACTCGACATCGGAGATATTCGCATAATTCTTTAACCGCAGCTGCTCGATAAGGTCGTTGATATTATACCGCAGACGGCGGAGCTCCTTTTCAGCTATCTTTCCGTTTTCAATCAGAATACTCGGGGCTCCGCATACTACTTTCCGCGCCCTGTTGCTTTTAAGGGTTATGTAGGACAGGAACACCTGCGAAATCAGAAGCGTGAGTATGGCCACAACACCGTTGATCAATGGTATATCCGTGTCGCTCATGGGTATACCTGCCAGTTCGGCGATAAGGACAGCTATTACGAGTTCGAAGGGCTGCAGTTGGCCTATCTGTCGTTTGCCCATTATTCTCATAGTAATCACGACTATTGTGTATAGTATAAGAGCCCTAATAAATACTATTAGCATGTACAGATCCTCCCGGACTTGGGTAACACTATAATTTTGTGCAACATATACCCGATTTATTCAGGCAGCGGGTTAGCTGTGTCCAGGATTACTGATATCGGCGATACCGACGGGATGCGCAAAACCGGCTGTATCGCTTAGCCAGTAGTTTTTTTGCCGTCCGGACCGAGTAAATGTACTGGAGCAATCCAAATACAATAAAAACGCATAATAGAAGTATATACGGGTTCAAACTGCACATCTCCCTCATGTTTTATTTACAAATATCCGGGCTGATATTAATATATAGATATATTGACACACTGGCTGATATGACTATTATTTAGGTTATAGATGGCAGATGGCAGATCGCAGGTACCCGATATTAGTTCGTAGTTCGTAGTTGGTAGTTCGTAGTTGCTAAGGCAAAGCTTATAGGTCTTTTCCCTCTAGCTTTACCCTATGCACTGGCAACTGGGAATCGGGAACTGACAACTGAAGTTTGTCATCTGGTAACTGGGAACTGACAGGCGGTGTGTCCCCATACCGATCGGGGACATTCCGCGGCAAGGAATACCCGCGTAGCAGCGGTGTGTCCCCATACCGATCGGGGACATTCCGCGGCAAGGAATACCCGCGTAGCAGCGGTGTGTCCCCATACCTTAAAAAGAGGTTGGTGAGTGATTTATGGAAGAAATAAGGGTTGGCAGGAATGACAGCGGGCAGAGGCTGGATAAGTTCCTTAAAAAATACCTTGACGGGGTGCCTGCCGGGCTTGTCTACAAGATGCTGAGAAAGAAAATGGTCAAGCTGAATAATCAAAGGGTGCATCCTTCCCACATCCTGACAGAGGGAGATGCTATACAGATATACGCACAACTTGACAATGCGCGAAGGCCCCGGTCTGGTGCGACCGTACCGGAGACTTCAGTGGACTTCAAAGTGGTCTACGAAGATGAAAACATAGTTGTGGTGGATAAGCCCGCAGGGCTTCTGTCGCATCCCGACAAGCAGAATCAGGAAAGCCTTGTGGACCAGGTCATATTTTACCTCTATGCAAAGGGCGAGTACTCTCCGGAGAGGGAGCAGACCTTTGCTCCGGCTCTCTGCAACAGGCTGGACAGGAACACAGGAGGGCTGGTTATTGCGGCCAAAAATCTCAAGGCATTACAGGAAATGAACCATATGATCAAGGAGAAATGGGTGGGCAAGTATTACAAGTCTGTGGTCAAAGGAATAATAAGCAGGGACGGCAGCATGGAAGGATTTTTGAAAAAAGAAGAAACTACTAATACGGTCAAGGTCTACAACCATAATGTTGAAGGGAGTAAAAGAATACATACGGTGTATAGGCCCCTGGACATAAGCGACCTGGGATTTACGCTCCTGGAGATCAAGCTTGTAACGGGCAGGCCACATCAGATAAGAGCGCATCTTGCTTACAGCGGCCATCCTATTGTCGGCGACGCCAAATACGGAGATGCGGATGTGAACAAACAGTTACGGGACAGGTATGGCCTGAAGCGGCAGTTTTTATATGCGGATAAGCTGGTTTTTGAAAGGGCAACACCATTGTTCGATTACCTTGAAGGAAAGGAAATTGTTACAACACTGCCTGAAAACCTGTCAAGGATGGAATATGAACTTTTTAACAGTTGAGGTTTGCGTATTGTATACAACCGTTGCATGGTTTAAAATTATCTTGTATACCTGACATTAAAATATGGGGGAGAAACCGTGAAAAGAATCATTGTATCATTCCTTGCAGCGGTAGTGGTTTTGGCTGTGGTTCTTACTTTCAGCCGGTTCATTACGCAAACAGGGGAAATCCTTAGCAAGACCAGGTTCAACTGGTATGAGGCGAAAACCCAGAAAGAGATAGAGAACGGTAATGCACTGGCAGAAGAGAGGTTGGAAAAGAAATTCTATGTTTTTGTTAATGGTATATTCCTCGATGTCGGCTATGACTGGGATGGTGTGATATATGTTCCTATCAGGAGCATAAGTGAAAGCTTAAACTGGCAGGCAAACTGGATACCCGATCTGGGAGTTATACAGTTGGTGAAGGATGAAGAAGAGGCCTACGTGGATATTGTGAATTTTTTCGGCAAGGGATACGTATCCCTGGAAAGGCTTGAGGAGCTGCTGAAATTTGAAAAACCTATGATACATGGTGGAAATATAGAAATATATCACCCGGGGGTAAGGATTGCATCGATCGACATTGGAAGGGTTAGAAGGTTGACATTTTATATGGATGGTATGAAGATGACGGATAGGGCTATTGAGTATCAGGGACAGCAATACATACCTTCCAGAATTTTTGCCATGTCTCTCGGAAGAGTATTCAGGTATGATGCAACCCAGGGGCTTGCTTATATTGACGATAATACTATAGAGGGTATCTTTGTTGATGGGGATGCCTATTCTACCCTTGAGCAGTTAAAGAATGTTGAAGATACAGGAGAACTCACCTTTGAGTTTAGGAATCTTACCCCCTCAGAGGACCAGTTGATGCCTGTCATCAGCAAAGGCCCGGAGGAGAAGGTGATGGCCCTTACCTTTGATGATTATCTGGGGGATAAGGTGTGGCCTCTGCTGGATGTGCTTGACCGCTACGGTGTTAAGGGGACTTTCTTTGTAATAGGAAACAGCATCGAAGCCAATAAGGAACTGCTGATGGAGATCTCGGAAAGGGGACATGAGCTGGCTAACCATACCTGGGATCATTATAACAACCATACTCTGACGGATGACGAGGTAAGGGCGCAGCTTATTTCCACCCAGGTTCTAATACACAGGTATACCGGTCAAAAACCCCGCTACTTTAGGCCGCCGGGGGGATACTACGACCGGAATATGGTTAGAATCGCACAGGACATAGGCTTGCAGACTGTCCTGTGGTCCCTGAACTCAACGGATGCAGACAAGAAAAACAGTGCGGGTAGAATAAAAGGGGTTGTTACGCAGTGGGCTCATCCCGGTGCTATTGTTGTTATGCATTTGAACCGGGAGACTACCGTCGACTCCCTGCCCGGAATCATTGCGACGATGAAAGATAGGGGATACAGGTTTGTTACAGTGTCTGAGATTATAGGGAAGCAGTGAGGTGATTAAGGTCATGGGGAAAAAAACTATAACAATAATACTGATAGGAGCCATGATTTTCTCGATCATAGGATGCCACACGCAGGATGATATGCCGCAGCCCCCAGGTAAAGGAAATACTGCTGATAAAAAAGGACGGGGAGGCCAGTTGGGTTTTAAGGATAGTGATGTGGAGGGCGTGAAGGTATCCAGCAGGGGAGATATTTATTCCCTGTCGGAGGGAAGCCTGTATGTCATGGAAGAAAGAAACTGGAAAAGGATTGACTTCGACCGTACCATCACAGCTTATTATCTGCTGGAGGGAACTGAAGGGGTAACTGTGGTTGCAGGTACCGACAAGGGCTCTGTGCACATACTGCCTGATGGTTCTGACAGATGGATAGAGGGGAGCGCAAAAACCCTTGAAGACGCGATCGATTTTATTACAGGCAGTACCGATAAGAGTGAGCTATGGATGGGACAATCGGCCAAAGAGGGCGGAGGCCTGTGGAAAAGCAGCGATGGGGGTATTACCTGGGACAAGATGACCGATATTACCGTAAGGGGTATTGCGGTCCATCCCGAACAACGGGAGGTAATATACATTGTGGATAAGCTGACATACATGTCAAGGGATGGCGGGGTAAACTGGACCAAGCTTGACACAGGGGCAAACTATGGAGTGCTGATACACCCGCTCCGGCCGGAAATAGCTTATCTGGCATATGCCCGTGGCGTGGTGCCTGCCGATCATCAGGGAAGGATAGGTCCCAAACAGGAATTTCGCCTTCCGGGAGGTATAACTCGTCTGGAGTTTAATCCATCAAATCCGGATGAATGGGCTCTGGGCATGTGGGATTATCCATCGGGTACGGGCGGTCTTTATTATACCTTTGACGGGGGTAAAAAATGGATAGAGGTTGAGCAGATGGCGGATGCTAGAATTATAGACCTGAATTACAGCAGTGATGGCAAAAAGCTGTATGTTGCGGCTTCGGGCAAGGGTTTATGGATGGTTGATGTGGAAACACTGGTACCTCCTGAGAGATAACCGTCGTTTTGAACAAAGCTGGAAAAAGGAGTGATTGTATTGGGACATATAGAAAAAAGGTAGGTCTAATCTATAACCCTGTGGCCGGTGATAGGGGTATCAGGAACAAGATTGACTATATAATCGAGAGGTATCAAAAAAAGGGGCTGCAGATTGTACCCTATAGAATGTCCGGTGAGGCAGTGGATGACGCCTTCCGGGATATAACAGATAATCCGGGCGATTACCACAGCATAATTGCGGCCGGTGGTGACGGTACGGTGCACCGGGTGGTGCAGTGCATGATGGACAGGAAGGTTAAGCTTCCGCTGGGCATCATACCGGCTGGAACAGTAAATGATTTTGCCCAGGCCCTTGGGATACCGGCGGATATTGAGCAGTGCTGCGACCTGCTGTTGGGTAAAATCAGGAGCATGGTTGATGTCGGCAGGGTTGGAGACAGGTACTTTATAAACACTGCGAGCCTTGGGTTTTTTACCGATGTACCCTATAAAACAAAGATTAACTACAAGAACGTCCTGGGGAGGGCGGCTTACTATCTTAAAGGTATAGAGGAACTCCCGCACTTCCGACCCATCAAAATGGATATAGCCTACAAGGGAGGCGTTATTTCCGATCAGATGCTTTTTGTGGCAGTTCTTAACAGCAATTCGGTAGGGGGGTTTAACAGGGCAGCGCCCGGCGCAATTGTGAACGATGGCAAATTTGATGTCATTGCACTCAAGTTTTGCAACCTTGCAGAGCTTCTGCCCATGCTGATAAAGTTTTTAATGGGTGTACATATTTCTGATCCAAATATCTACTACTTCCAAACGGAAAAACTGACTATAGGATGTGAAGGCTGTTCCGCTACCGACTTAGATGGGGAGGCGGGACCAAAACCTCCGCTGGATATAGAGGTTGTTCCCCATGCCCTGGAGGTTATTGCATGAGCTGAGACGTGCCCTTTACATTTACCTCAGTATCCCGCTGGCATCGATTCTGTCTATGGCTTCCCTCATAAGGTCTTCGTTCTGAACAAGGGCCATACGGACAAAACCTTCACCCCTGTCTCCGAAACTAATTCCCGGTGTCACCAGTACTCCGGTATTCTCTATCAACTGAAGTACGAAGTTCATGGAACTATCGAACTTCTCAGGGATTTTTGCCCATACAAACATGGTTGCCCTGGGTTTTTCAATCGGCCATCCTATTTCGTTCAATCCGTTGATAAGTACATCCCGCCTGTTCTGGTAAGCTAAAGCTGTTTCTCTCACTGTGTCCTGGGGGCCGGTCAGCGCGGCAATACCTGCCTTCTGTATGGGCAAAAATATGCCGTAATCTATATTTGATTTCATTATCTTGAGGTTTTTAATAACCTCCCTGTTGCCAATGGCGAAGCCTATTCTGCATCCTGCCATATTGTAAGTTTTTGACAGAGAATTGAATTCTACTCCAACATCCATGGCCCCCGGATAGGACAGGAAACTCCCAACCCTGTAACCGTCAAAGACCAGCTCGCAGTAGGCGTTGTCATGCAGCACAACAATATCGTATTTTTTGGCGAAATCAATCAGGTCCCGGTAAAACTCATCGGTGGCAAGGGCTGTAACCGGATTATTCGGGTAGGATACGATCATAAACTTTGCCCTTTTTGCATCGGCAGGGTCTATGGAATCGAAGTCGATCAGAAAACCATTTTCTTCAAGCATAGGCATCTTCACAAGCTCTGCGCCCGCTATGGCAGGACCTGCGCTGAAAATCGGGTAGCCGGGATCGGGAACCAGGACTACATCGCCGGGGTCAACAATGGTAAGGGAGATATGGGCCAGACCGTCCTGGGATCCTATCAGTGAAGTGATCTCCGCAGCCGGGTCAAGCTCCACGCCGAATCTCACTTTATACCATCCCTTCACCGCTTCGAGGAGTTCAGGAAGATCGCTTATGGCATAGACATAATTGCCCGGGTCAGCCACTTCTTCCTTTAGCGCTTGCAGAATATGCGGCGCCGGAGGGCGGTCCGGTGAGCCCACGCTCAGGTCTATGGGACTTATGCCGCGCGCGGTTAAGGCGTCCTTTCTGGCCTTAAGCTCAGCAAATATTGCCGAACCCAGTTTGTCCATTTTACTCGAAAACTTCATAAGATTCAAACCTCCTTTTTTAATGTCATATCAGTTCTCAGTTGTCAGTTCCCAGTTATCAGTTCTAGGTTGCCAGCAGCCAACTACGAACTACGAACTACGAACTATAATCTAGTACCTGTGATCTGTGATCTTGCACCTGCGACCTGCGATCTGTGATCTACGAACTATATTACTATTTTACACCATATGAGGCCGCAAAAGATACAGAAGTTAGTTTAAAGTTTTGGAAGAGATAAGGAAATGTTATAATATAACTATAACTCTAGGACAGCGTTTGGCAGCGGAGGTAATGGGTATATATGATTACCAGGGAAGAGATACGAAAAACAGCGAATGAAATAGGTCTCGATTTGGTAGGGTTTACCCACGCCGGTGAATTGGAAAGGATAAGGGAAATCCTTGAGGAAAGAGAGAGATGCGGGTACTTGTCGGGAATGGAGCCAGGCAGCCGGGATGATAGGATATGCCCCGGTCTCCATCTTGAAGATGTTAAAAGCATAATCGCAGTGGGGCTATCCTATAAGTTCCCGCCAGGAGGATGTGAAAAACAAGGAGATTGTCCCAAAGGCGTTTTGTCCGGGTTTGCTGTAGGAGAAGACTACCACAGGGTTATCGAATCCCGCCTTGAACAGCTGGCGTTATATATAAAAAGTAGAATTAAAGGCTTCAGGTATAGTATAATGGTGGATACAGGGCCTTTGGTGGACAGGGAGGTTGCCTACAGGGCCGGTATCGGGTGGTATGGCAAAAACTGTTCGATTATCTGTCCGGGGTTCGGCTCCGGCATCCTGTTGGGAGAGATGCTTACCAATATCGAGCTTGAACCGGACACGCCAGGCTCCGGAGAATGCGGCGCATGTACCCTATGCATAGATACGTGCCCTACAGGGGCGCTGATAGCCCCGTATACTCTCAACGCAAAAAAATGCATATCCTATCTGACACAAATGAGGGGTATAGTGCCCAGGGAACTAAGGCCCAAAATGGGGACAAGCATATACGGCTGTGACAGGTGCCAGCAGGCGTGCCCCCATAATAGAGATACTATATCCTTTAAGGATCGGGATAATGCTATAGATCTGATTGAATTGCTTCAGATGGATAAAAGGGAATTCAACAAAAAATTTGGCACCAGGTCCCTGGCATGGAGGGGTCTGAACGTTCTAAAAAGAAATGCGGTCATAGCCCTGGGCAATTTTAAAAAAGAGGAAGGGCTTGACATCCTTGCAAGTATATCGAAACACCCTTCACCGATGCTAAGGGCGCATGCTGCGTGGGCGGTGGGGAGGATTGGCGGAAGCAGAGCGGTCAGGATTCTTCAGAATATGCTTGATTGTGAAAAGGATGCTGATGTGAGATCAGAAGCGGAACTCTCCCTGAAGGAGGTTCGGGAAAGGAGGATAACATGATGGCGCTAAATCCATATCTTGTTGTACTTTTTGGGGTTTTGGGCGTGTCAAGCGCGTCCATAATGATACGGCTTGTGGAGGCGCCTCCCATTATAATATCCCTTTACAGGCTGGGAATAACCTTTGTTTTATTGACTCCGTCCACCCTTCTGAAGTACAGGGATGAGCTCAAAGCTCTAACCAAAAAGGATCTAATGACGGCAGCCCTTAGCGGAATTTTTCTTGCCCTGCATTTTTACACATGGATATCCTCACTCTGGTATACTACGGTTTCGAGTTCTACGGTTTTAGTAAACACCCATTCCATTTTTGTCCTTGTAGGCTCCTATATTCTTTTCAGGGAGAGGGTTTCCAACAGGGCGCTGTTCGGTACGTTTCTGGCGCTTGCGGGCGGCATCTTTATAAGCATTTCGGATTTCCGGCTGAACAGTGAGGCATTTTTGGGGGATATTCTCGCCCTTGCCGGGGCATTCTTTATTGCGGGCTATTTTTTGATCGGCAGAGGCTTGAGGCAGAGGATGTCGCTGACGCCGTACACTTTTGTCGTTTATGGGAGTTGTACCCTGGTGTTGCTGATGATTGCATTGGGAACATCAACACCGTTAAGCCCGGGTCCTCCGATGAATATTGCGCTTTACCTTGCCCTGGCGATTGTACCTACTTTGTTGGGGCACAGCATATTTAACTGGGCATTGAAGTATGTTCAGGCCACGGTAGTTTCTATTGCAATGCTGGGAGAACCGGTGGGAGCTACAATACTGGCAATACTTGTCCTGCGGGAACTTCCCACCCTTGTCCAGGCTGTGGGTGGCGCTGTGATCATAGCAGGACTGTATATATTCATAACTGCAACTGAGAAGAAGGAGGTTAAGTAAATGAAGTTCGTTGTATATCCAGAAGTATTTGAAAAATTGCCAAATGCATGCTTCGGGGTAGTTGTTGGGTACGGCATAAACAATAAAAAGAAGATAGCCGAAATACAAGAATTGCTTGAGAGAGCATGCGAAAGCATCAGGGCCGAAATAAACGGGAATGATATAAAAGTCCACAGAAGCATTGTGCCCTACAGGAACGCCTTCAGCGAGCTCGGATTTAATCCCAACAAATATCCAAGCTCGATCGAGGCGATGGTGAAAAGGGTAGCTAAAGGAAATGATCTGCCTTCCATAAACGGTGTTGTTGACCTGTGTAATGCTATGTCATTGACGTATTTACTGCCCATGGGAGCCCATGACATGGATGCCCTGGAAGGAAATATTGAGGTAAGACTGGCGGTAGAAGGCGATACTTTCATTCCGTTGGGAACAGAAGAAGAAGAGCAGGTCGACGTTGGCGAACTGGTTTATGCAGACAGCAAACGGGTCAGAACAAGAAGGTGGATTTGGCGGCAGAGTGACAGGGGTAAAATAACCGAAGAAAGCCGGAACATTTTCTTCCCGATAGACGGGTTCAGGGGAGAAAACTGCGACAGGGTTTTGGAAGCAAGGAACAGGCTGGCAAGTTTTCTGGAGAAATATTTTAAATGTAAGGTGGAAAAGCATTTCGTTGACAGCCGAAATATGGAGATTAACATATAATCAAAGTTACAGCCGGTCCGTCAGGACCGGCTTAAATCTTTGCCAGTGGACAGTGTTCAGCTATCAGTTGCCAGTTGCCAGTGATCAGTTATCAGATGTCAGTTAAAAATCCTGCGAACTGCGATCTGCCAACTGAGATCTATATTCTACGAACTACAAGCTGCTACTGGAGGTTTTCAGGCCGCGCCTCCAGCTTTACATCCACTTCTTTAAAGGCATCCCCTCTTGATATTTTCACCTTGACCACATCGCCGGGCTTATACTTGTACAATTCCCTGATCAACTGGCTCATACCGCTTATTTTCTTTCCGTTTAGCTCTGTTATTATGTCCCCGTTACCCAGACCGGCTGCTTCACCGGGGGAGCCCTTTTCCACTTTAAATACGTAGACTCCTTCATCGACGCTGAGTTCGGTGTTGTACTGCTGCTTGATGGTTTCCACGTCTACCCCGGTTATTCCAAGGTACACCATGGTGAACTTACCCTTTTCTATGATCTGCTCAACTATAGGCTTGGCCTGGTTTATCGGTATTGCAAATCCTAAGCCCTCCGCTTCGCTTGAGGAAACCTTGGCCGAATTAATTCCTATAACCTCGCCCCTGGAGTTGAGAAGCGGCCCCCCGCTGTTGCCCGGGTTGATGGACGCGTCCGTTTGAATCAAGTTCTCCATTGTAACATTGTTTGATATCTGAATGCTCCTGTGCAAGCCGCTGATTATACCGGAGGTAACACTTCTCTGGAAATCCAATCCCAGAGGGTTTCCGATCGCGATTGCCATTTCACCCACGGCAAGCTCGTCACTATCTCCCAGGTCTGCTGTGGGCAGGTTTTTTGCGTCAACCTTTAAAACGGCGAGGTCCAGTACATTATTTGTCCACAGGACTTTGGCCGGTTTTTCGGTGCCGTCGCTGAAAAGGACGTTTATTTTCTCGGCCTTTCCACTGTTTACAACGTGGTCGTTGGTAAGTATATAACCGTCAGAATGCACAATTATCCCTGAACCAACTCCCTGACCTTCCCGGAGGATACCAAAAAACATATCCCGCTGTATTGTGACCGTTGTTACCCCCACAACCGTTGGGGCAGCCTTCTGGGCAACCGCAGGTATCACTGTCAGGTCTTCGGTACGCGGCTCTATTACAATGTTCTGCTGGCCGTTTGGCAGGCTTATCAGCTTATTTTCAATCATCTGGGGCAGGAGCAGCGATACCAGCAGACCGCCGATTATAGCCCCTACAAGGGCATAAAAGAATCCTCTGAAGGGACCCGGAGGCCGCCGGTGGTGCTTATAGGCCTGGCTATTATCAAGGTTGCTGTTTAAGAATTCGTTGTTATCCATTTTATACGCCTCCAAATATCAAGGATAGTATATCCACTTAATATTATATTTTAAAACAAAAATAAAAAAAATAAAAGGTGAGATGATTTTGCGTAGGAAAATGGATTACACTATAGTATATTATATAGTTGGAGGGAATTTACAGTTTGTAACCTTAAACTTGGAGGGGGAAATCATATGAAAGGAAAAATGAAAGCGGTGGTGAAGCAGACGTCCGCACCGGGAGCAGAGCTGGTTATGGTTGATATACCATCTCCGGGTCCCGGGGAGGTGCTTGTGAATGTCCACTCAGCTTCCATATGCGGAACGGACCATCACATTTACATCTGGAATGAATGGGCGCAGGGAAGGATAAAACCGCCGAAGATTATGGGACATGAGTTCTATGGTGAGGTTGTAGAGCTGGGAGATGGTACCGAATCAATAAAAGTGGGAGATTTGGTTTCCGCAGAAACCCATGTTGTTTGCGGCAGGTGTCCATTGTGCCTGACCGGAAAGGGACACGTATGTAAAAACACCACCATTCTTGGGGTGGATATCAACGGCGCCTTTGCGGAATATGTAGTAATACCCGAAGCTAACGCATGGATTAATGGAAAAAATATCCCGCCGGAACTCGCGTCAATCCAGGAGCCTTTAGGGAACGCCGTTCATACTGTGCTATCTGGCGACATAGCAGGACGTACGGTGGCTGTAACAGGCTGTGGACCCATAGGACTGATGGCTATTGCAGTAGCAAAGGCCGTTGGAGCGGCCGCGGTTTATGCCACAGAGATTAACGGGTACAGGGCTGAACTGGCCATGAAAATGGGAGCGGAAAGAGTGTTCAATCCGGCTAGGGAAGATGCGGTGAAGGGCATCCTTGAGGCAACCGGCGGCTACGGGGTTGATGTTGTTGCCGAGATGTCGGGTAACCCTAAGGCTATTAGCCAGGCCTTTGACATGGTTAAGCAGGGAGGAAGGATATCCCTTCTGGGACTTCCGGCAAAACCCGTTGAACTGGACATCAGTGAAAAACTAATTTTTAAAGGCGTGACGGTTAAAGGCATAACGGGAAGGCTGATGTATGATACATGGTTCCAGGTTAAGGGTTTGCTTGAATCAGGAAGAATGGACCTGCAGCCGGTAATAACCCACAGGCTTCCCCTGGAGGATTTTAAAAAGGGTATGGAGCTTATGGATTCAGGCGATTGCGGCAAGGTAATTCTATATCCATAAATTGGGAACCACAATTAAAGGAGGAATGGTTAATGGCTAGTGTGCACGAGTTGGAATTCTTAAAAGAAAAGATAAATGAGCTGAAGGAACAGGGAGTATACCGAAGGCTTCCTGAATTGCAGGGGCCTTCCGGAGCCGTATCCGTAATCAATGGAAAAGAGGTCGTCAACCTGTCATCAAATAATTATCTTGGATTTGCCAATCACCCCAGACTTAAAAGGGCGGCAATAGATGCGGTTGAAAAGTACGGTGCCGGTGCAGGGGCTGTCAGGACAATCATCGGCACCATGGATATACATAACGAGCTGGAGAGGATTCTGGCGGAATTTAAGAGGGAGGAAGCCGTGATTGTGTTTCAGTCGGGCTTAACGTGTAATTCAGGAACAATCCCTGCGGTCATGGAGGAGGGCGACCTTATAATATCCGACGAGTTAAACCACGCAAGCATCATAGACGGGTGCAGGCTTTCGAAGGCAGATACAGTCAGGTATAAGCATTCGGATATGAATGACCTGGAGAGGGTATTGAAGGAAAACGTCCATAAATACAGGAACCGAATGATAATCACCGACGGTGTGTTCAGCATGGATGGGGATATAGCTAAACTTCCGGATATTGTAGGGCTTGCGGAAAGATATGACTGCATGACCTACATTGACGATGCCCATGCCAGCGGTGTGCTCGGGCAAAGCGGAAGGGGTACGGTGGACCACTTTGGACTTCACGGCAGGGTTGATTTTACCATCGGTACCCTCTCCAAGGCAATCGGAGTAATGGGAGGATACGTTGCCGGCAGGCAGGTATTGGTCGACTGGCTTAAGCATAGGGGAAGGCCTTTCCTGTTCAGCACAGCCCAACCGCCGGCGGTGGTGGGCGCTATAATTGAAGCGGTTAAGATGTTGATGGAATCCACGGAATATACCGAAAGGCTCTGGGAGAATGCAAAGTACTTCAAGGCTAAGATGAAGGACCTCGGTTTCAATACGGGTAAGAGCGAGACGCCAATAACTCCGGTGATAATCGGGGAAGAGGCCAAGGCCATGAAATTCAGCGACAAGCTGTTCGAAGAGGGGGTGTTTGCCCAGGGCATTGCATACCCGACGGTTCCAAAGGGTACCGCGAGGGTTAGGACTATAGTGACCGCGGGGCATACAAAGGAGCAGCTTGACAGGGCAGTAGAAGTATTCAGAAAAGTTGGAGAAGAAATGAAAGTAATATAGTCAGGTGAGCCGCTTCCGGTTAAGAGGCGGCTTATTGATTGGAGGGTAAGCGCCATGATAACCGGCATATGCAGATTGGAAATATTTTTGCACGATTCTTTCAGCCTGAAGGATAAGAGACGGGCATTGAAAAGCCTTACCGAGAGGCTGAGGGCCAAATTTAATGCTTCGGTGGCAGAGGTCGGGAATAACGACAAGTGGCAGGTTGCATCCCTTGGTATTGCATGCGTGGCGAACAGCTCAGTCCAGGTTGACAGGATACTGGATTCTGTGATGAAATTTATTGAAATGGATGGTAGGTTTGAAATCTCAGGGTATCATATAGATAGGGTATAGGGAAAGGGGACACACCTCATGTTAGTTCGTAGTTGGTAGATCACAGATCACAGATCACAGGTGCTAGTCACTGATCACTAGCCACTGACAACTGGTAACTGATTTCTGATAACTGATCACTGGTAACTGACAACTGACAACTGTTATCTGTAGATAGTATATAAGGAAAGGGGACTGGGGAGGATTTCCATGGAACAAAAAAATGGTACAGACAGTCAAAGGATAAAACAAATCCTCGGTATACTTGAGAAGGCCTATCCGAAAGCCACCACCGAGCTTATATTTAAGACGCCGTTTCAGCTGCTTATTGCTACAATGCTCTCAGCGCAGACAACCGACAGGCAGGTTAACAGGGTAACCCCGGAATTATTCGGCAGATACCCTGACGCCGGTACCCTGGCCAACGCACCTTTGGAGGAAATTGAAGAAATAATCAGGTCGTGTGGGTTTTATAAGACAAAGGCTGCGAACATAAAGGAAGCAAGCAGGATTATAGAAGAGAAATATGGAGGTCAAGTACCGCGTACCGTTGAAGAGCTGACTTCACTTCCCGGTGTGGGAAGGAAAACCGCCAACGTGGTCGTGAGCAACGCCTTCGGTGTCGATGCAATCGCTGTAGATACCCATGTTTTCAGGGTTTCCAATAGAATAGGGCTTGCCGATTCCAAGGATGTGGAAGAGACGGAAAGACAGCTCATGGAAAGGATACCGCAGAGCAAATGGTCAAGGGCGCATCACTGGCTCATACATCACGGGAGAAAAATCTGCAGCGCAAGGAAGCCTAAGTGCAGTCAGTGCCCTATTGTGCATTTGTGCAGTTATTACCATAATTACGATTTGTGCAGTTATTACCATAATTACGGGGAATCGGAATAAGGTAAGGGAGACAAAGAAGGAATTGCTTCCAATGCAAAGAATATATTAAGGAATATATTAGAGAAGTGAAGAATTGGTGGTGAGTACTGTGCATGATAAGTGCGCTAATACGATTTTTGCTTTAGATATCGGGACGCGTACGGTTGTAGGCATACTGGGAAACGGTAGTCCGGACCGGGATTACTTTGAAATCTTTGATGCGGAGATCATGGAGCATACGGATAGAAATATGTATGATGGACAA
This sequence comes from Bacillota bacterium, assembly GCA_013540605.1. Classification (GTDB taxonomy): domain Bacteria; phylum Bacillota; class Clostridia; order Ch29; family Ch29; genus Ch29. Next base: position 42,514 of record JABVCK010000007.1, on the reverse strand, counting down.
ATACACGACATTACCCAGGTAACCGGCGTTGTCAAACGGGTTAAGGAAAAACTGGAGGAAAGGAACGGTTGTACCCTCAATCACGTTGCCATTGCTGCGGCAGGAAGGTCCTTGATAACCCATAGAGCTTTGGCTGAAATGGATGTAGAGGGTATGGATGTTGCAGATAAGGCGTTTATCAGCGGTCTTGAGCTCAAGGCCATGCAGAAAGCCCAGCAGGAAGTCCAGGAGCGCTATAAGAACCACTCCAACTATTACTGTGTTGGATACAGCGTGATAAACTACTATCTTGACAACATGATAATAAAAAGCCTGGAGGGACATAGGGGAACAAGCATGGGAGTGGAAGTCATTTCCACATTCCTGCCCAGAACGGTTGTTGACAGCCTTTATACAGTGATGGAGCGGGCAGGTCTTGAAGTAATCAATCTCACTCTGGAGCCTATTGCGGCCATAAGAGTTGCCATCCCGGAAAACCTGAGGCTGCTCAACCTTGCAATGGTGGACATCGGCGCCGGGACTTCGGATATAGCAATAACGCGGGCCGGTACGATAACTGCATACTCCATGGTCTCGGTGGCAGGGGACGAAATCACAGAAGAAATCGCCCAGAAACTTTTAACCGACTTCAACACGGCAGAAAGAATCAAGCTGGAGGCGTCAAAGGGCAAGGACAGAGTTAGTTATAGAAATGCCCTGGGAGATGAGGCGGAGATAAGCAGGGCACAGTTGATTGATATAATACATCCTATTGTTGAAAAACTTGCGGCTGATATAGCTGACAGCATAAAGGAAAACAATCAAGGGGCACCGAGCGCAGTATTCTGCGTTGGAGGAGGCAGTCTGACACCGGGGCTTAAGGAAAGCCTGTCCTGCCACCTGGGTCTGCCTGTCACCAGGGTGGGCTTAAAACACCTGGAGGAGAACAGCGCCTTAAAACTATTGGTGCCGGATTTCTCCGGACCAGAGATGATTACTCCGGTTGGCATAGCTTTAGCCGGTTATAGGGCATCCGGAGACCATTTTATCGGCATATCCGTCAACGGTAATAATCTCAGAATGCTGAACACCAGGCAGATGACCGTGAGCGACGCCCTGCTGGCAATAGGGTTCAACCCAAGGAAACTCATTTCTTCCAGGGGCGAGCCGTTAAGGTTCTTCGTCAACGGCGAGGCAAGGGAAATCAAGGGAGAACCGGGGCAGCCGGCAAGGATACTGATAAACGGAGAAGCAGGATCCCTTGACCGGCCTCTGAAAAATGGAGATGAAGTTTTTGTGTATGATGCCCTGAAAGGAGAGAAAGCCCGTATTACAATAAAGGATATTGTTCATTCGGAATCCTGTCAGGTTATAGTCGCAGGTAAAAGGATAACCCTTCCGGCCAGGTGGAGCATCAATGGTGCTGCTGCACCTCCCGACCGGTATATTTCGGATGGCGATAGGCTTGAAATAACAAGAATCAGGACCCTCGGAGAACTCATTGACAGCTGCGAACTTCCAAAGCAAGGCTGCTCATACAGGGTCAATGGCAGGCCCGCTGCTTATGAATATGCGCTCAGCAATGGCGACAGCATAGAATATTGCATGGATAAACCAATCCCGGACGGGGTTGGAATAACAGTAAGAGTTAACGGAGAGGAGGTCAAACTTCCCCAGAGGCCGGAGCCATATATTTTTGTTGATATTTTCAACCATATTGATGTAGACCTGAGCAGGGCGAAGGGAAAGGTAGAGCTGGCCGTGAACGGGATTAAAGCGAGATATACTGATATTATAAGCGATGGTGATGAAATATCCATATCCTGGACGAGAAGCTGACTTCAAATAGATGCCAGTAAGAGTGATTATTGGATATTGAACAAGACCGGTTTTAAATATATGATTGTTTCAAGGGTACATAGTATTATTTTGCATTATAATAATATGTATTTATTAAGGGGATTTCATTGTTTGGGGGATTATCATGAGTACAGCAGAAAGGGCCTTTGCACCACGATGGCCAAAAATCGGAGCAGGATTGATGGGACTGGCATTGCTTATGAGCCTTGCCCTGGTCTTCTTTTCCCTGAACAGGGAAATAATCTATGAAGGAATAAAAATCAACGGTATAGACGTGGGGGGCATGAGCCAGCAGGAAGCGGTAAATGCTGTTGAAGCTGTGATGAAGCCTGTGCTGCAGCGGGAGAAATTAACGTTAAACTACGGCGGCGGCACGTGGGAAATAAACCTCGACGGTATCGGAGGCACATTCAGTTATTATAAGGCGGTCGAGAAGGCCTACGGGATTGGCAGGGATGGCAATCCTATGGATAGGATCAAAAAAATCATGGACTTAAAAGAGAACGGAGAGGAGGTCGAGCTCGAATTCAATTTTGATGCCCTTGCTTTGAGGGCTTTTCTTGAGAGAATTGACAGGGAAATCTCGACACCACCCGTAAATGCGACCATTAGACGGGCGGGAGAAGAGTTTATTGTTACTCCTGAAGTATACGGAATAGGAGTAGATATAGATACAACAGTTGATGAAATCGCAGCGGATTTGCGGAGAATGGATTTTTCGCCAAAGCAGCTTGTTGTTGAGACTAAGATACCGGAAGTAACCGGGCAAAAGCTTGAAAGAATAAGCTCACGATGGAGTGTTTTTTCCACGGTTTTTAACACCCAGAGCACAGGCAGAAGCGAAAACCTGAAAATTGCTTCGACAGCTATTGAGGGTAGTGTGCTGAAGCCTGGAGAGGAGTTTTCCTTTAACCAGGTAACGGGTCCGAGAATTGCTGAAAACGGTTACCAGGAAGCCCCTGTAATTTTCAAAGGGGAACTGGTTCCCGGGATCGGAGGCGGAGTATGCCAGGTATCAAGCACCCTTTACAATGCTGTTCTCTATGCCAACCTGGAGATTGTAGAGAGGCACAACCATACAATTCCGTCGGCCTATGTTAATATGGGGCAGGACGCCACGGTGGTGGATAAGGTACTGGATTTCCGGTTCAGAAACAATACGGATGGGCATATTTATATCGCCAGCTGGGTCAGCGGTAACAGGATATATGCAGCCATTTACGGCGAGGAAAGGGAGGAGGACATCAAGGTCAAAATCCGGACCGAAACCGTGAATGTCATTGAGCCAGTTGTGGAGACCGTTATAGACCCCACCCTCGGAGTTGGCGAACAGGTTGTAGAAAAGGAAGCGCGGAAAGGATACAGGGTCAAAACCTATAGGCAAGTGATAATCAACGGGGAACCACAGAAGGAAGAGCTGCTGTCATCCGATTATTACAAACCGGAGAACGGCTTGATACGAAGGGGTCCTGACGACATCAGCGCCAATACTGATGTCGAAGAAGCGGATACACCGGCCTAAGGATATAAAATTCCTGCATAAACAGGAATTTTATTTTTTTATGCAGACTCTGTTGCTTACCCGTTTCGGGAAAAGAATGGTGGAAAAGACAGATGAAATGATGAAAAAGTTCAATATTTAGGCTACATATGAAAAATATTAGGATAAAAATGCATTTTTGTTCCCGAAAATGACACTTTCGTTCCGAAATCCGCATTTTGCATCTCGTTCGCTGTATAATTAAGATACAGATCACGGAAAGACATCACAGCAAATAAACATCCCTGCCGATGCACAAGCTCTAGCCAAGACCGACACCGGCAGGGACCAACCCTTTACCTGCCAGAGACAGGCCGGGAGTTAAGTCTATTATATCTCCCTCTCCGGTCTCTGTAAAGGTAAAGGAGATTCGGAGAGGGAGGAGTGGTGCTTATGAGGATTTTGTCTGTTAAATATTAGCGTAAATAAGAATTAAAAAAATATGAATGGAGGAATTCGAATGAAAAAGCTAATTGGGTTGTTAATTGCATGCATGCTAATTAGTATGCTATCAGTCGGTGCATTGGCAAATGAAAATTCAAAAAATTCAATAGAAAGAAAAGTTGAAGGCTTCATCAACGAAATATCAAAACACGAAGGTTTTCAGATATGGGATGGAGAAAAGCTAGGGAAAAGGATTGAACTCTATAATTCAGAAGGGAACCTTTCAGCTTACCTATTTCATGTTAAACATAGTGAAGATATAGTAGGATATCTGTTAGTAAATCCAAATAGTGAAGAAATAATTGAATTTGCTGCATCGCAATCACCCTATGATGATTACTTATCAGAATACATTAAAGCCAAGGGCGATAAATTTAAAAATAAAGATATTAAGATGTTATATGATGGCCCTACTATGTATGGCATTGCCGTAAAGGGTAAGAATGATGAAAACGCAAAAGAGGAAATAATAGACTTCACAATGGATAGTGAAGTTCGAGTATCGGTTGATGCGGCTAGCGCTGCAAGAAAACTAATGGAAGTAAAAGAAATATCAGCAGGCTATTCTAACAAGGAATTTGAAGATGTTATACCGATGGCAACTATAGTAGAAAAAAACCTTAATGTTCCTGATATCCAATGGTATAGAGCATGTGGCCCAACTACAGGTGCAAATATCGTGTATTATTGGGATGGAAATGGGTATCCTAACCTAGTTAATCAGGCAACACAAGATGAAGAGGATGTAATTGATAGGCTGTATGAGCTAATGGATTGTGAAGGCATGGTAACACAACCGATAGGATTCTGGTATGGTCTGCAAGATTATATGGATATTCCATATAATGGGGTATTCGATGTGTCTCGTAGTATGTCAGTTTCTTATACAAAGATAAAAAATGAAATAAATGCTGACAGGCCAGGTGCCCTTCTTTATCTTTTCCACCCAGAATATGGAAATCACTATGTTACTTTTACAGGATATAGATACAATATTGATTACCCAGATCAAGAATATTATATAATTCATGATACTTGGTCCAATACTCCAGTAAATGTTTATAGAAAATATAGTGAAGATAATCAATATATATTCTATATATTTACAATAGTTGACTAGGAATAATAGATGCCGATGTATAAACAACAACATCAAAACACCTGATTAAATCTTGAGGTAGTATTCCATATCATTGTGCTGACATAGTAAACATATAATAGCTATAGGGATACTACCTCTGTATAATTCTGTATAATAAAGAAAAGCGATTATACTAGGAAGGGGGTAGCACGGTTGTGTACAATAAAATAGCAATTGCAGTAATTGCAATAGTAATAATACTGTTTATCACAAATCCAGGTGGAGGATATCTTGCTAATTGGATAATGGAAGGTGGACAGTATGAGATAGAAGATGAGGTGTTGAGGTCGTATTTACAAAAAGAAATAATTCAATATGTATTTTATGATAAGGGAAATGTAGAAAGAGAGAACCATTATCTTTTCTCAATTTATAAGATACGGCTTGAAGATGGTGAAATTTATCGAATTCTTGGAATATTTAATAGTTTTGAACCATTAGGTAACCTCGAAAAGTAGTTTTTTGTTACTGTTACTACCCATTCTAAGTGTCAAAGAATTGCCCAGGTTGCGTATAGACAAGGGGACGGTTCTAGACAAGGGGACGGTTCTGGTGTCTTGACGAATACATCCTTTATTGGTAAACTATGTCTATAAACTATAAATTGGGTGATGAAGGATGCCAAGGCAACAGAGAATCAAAAGCGGCAGCGGGTATTATCACACACAAACAAGGGGACAGGTAGTTCGTTTGACAGCCCTGGGCTTACAACAACCAAATATGGTCCCTGTCCCCATGTTTGTCCTGTGTCCCCCTGTTTGTGTAGTTTAAAGATTGAGTTTCCTGTTTATGCAGGAATTTTATTTTTTATACAGAACATTTTTATAGGAATCAGGAAATAACAAAATCAGATGACGAAATGAGGAATGTGACAGATGGACAATGCGTTGTATCAGGTAAAAATGAACTGTCCGGTGTGCGGAGTGGAATTCAGAACTACCAGGGTAAAAACCAGCAGGAGCATAGTTGAAAGCAGGGATGCGGATTTTTGTCTACATTACAAGTTTGAAAATCCCATGCTATACGAGGCAGTGGTGTGCCCGATGTGCGGCTATTCCTCTATATACAACAGTTTTAGCAGCATTGATGAAAAAGATGTTAACAGGATATTTGAAGGGATAGGCAGGAAATGGAAGCAAAGGGATCTGGGAGGGCGGAGAACCCTGGATGATGCCCTGGATGCCTATAAGCTGGTTCTGATATGCAGCCAGTTGAGGAGGGATAAGAGGCCCGGCACTTTTGCACAAATCTGTCTAAGGCTTGCGTGGATCAACCGGTATAAGGAAGATAGAGCTGAGGAAAAGAGGTTCCTGCAGTATGCCCTCGAGCATTACAGGGAAGCCTACCAGCATGAGAGGCTGATGGACAAATCCGATGAGATTGCGGTAATATATTTGATAGGTGAGTTGAACAGGAGGCTTGGGCACTATAACGATGCTATAAAATGGTTCAGCCAGGTGGTGTCCCACGAAGCCCGGCACAATAAGCCGATAATTGAGAAAATGGCAAGGGAGCAATGGTCTGCTGCCAGGCAGCAGGCAGAGGAGGATAGAAAAAATGGGTAATGTTTTGAAGTGCTATTCTTTCGAAACCGCCATAGGCAGTATGACGGCAGCATATACCGGAAAGGGGCTGTGCCGGCTGTCCCTGCCAAAGGAAACGGAAGAAGGATTGGCCCGCTGGGCCGACAGGTTTTTCAGAGGGTATACTTTGGAAGAAGCCTGCGATGATACAGCCAGAGACATAGAAAGACAGATCACAGAATACCTGGCGGGCCGGAGGAGCCACTTTTCGGTTGGGCTTGACCTTAAAGGCACAGCCTTTCAGCGCCGCGTCTGGCAGGCACTGCTGCAAATACCCTATGGGAGAACGGCAACCTATAAGGATATAGCAGCCGCAACAGGAGCCCCCCGAGCGGTCCGGGCGGTAGGCCAGGCCAATAACAGGAATCCCGTGCCTATTATAGTACCCTGTCATAGGGTGATCGGAAGTGACGGAAGTCTTGTAGGCTATGGCGGGGGGATTGACATAAAAAGGAGGCTTTTGGAGTTGGAAGGCGTAACGATCGCAAAAGGGAAGGTAGAAGGATGGGAGAACTGATTTTTATAACCGGCGGCGCCCGGAGCGGGAAAAGCACCTATGCCCAGAGACTGGCCATGGAACAGGGTCACAAAATCCTGTATATTGCATCTGCGCTGCCGATAGATGAAGAGATGAAGGAAAGGATAAAGCGCCACCGGGAAAGCCGTCCGTCATTCTGGCAGACCCTTGAAGCCTACAGGTCGATAAAGGCGAAACTTGACAGCGACGGGGAAAGGTATCATGGGATTCTTCTGGACTGCCTTACGGTCATGGTTACCAACCTCCTTATGGATACGGGCGAGGACCCTGAGAAGTGGGACAGAAAACGGATAGACGCGTTTGAGAAAGCGGTAATGAGAGAGGTAACCGAGACGTTGAAGGGGATAAGGACATGGTCGAATCTGGGAATGGTGGTATCGAATGAGGTTGGCATGGGGCTGGTTCCCGATAATCCGTTGGGCAGAATATTCAGGGATATCGCCGGACGGGCTAATCAACTCGTTGCTGCCGATGCTGACAGGGTTTTTATGGTGGTGTCGGGGATTCCTGTCAGACTAAAATAGGGCCTTAACAGGAGGTGTGTGCAGATGCTAGAAAAGAAGCTTGATAAGGGTTTGATACAGATTTATACCGGCGATGGAAAGGGTAAAACCACCGCAGCATTAGGGCAGGCCTTAAGGGCTGTGGGCAATGGTTATACCGTTTATATGGTTCAGTTTCTCAAGGGCGGAGATTCAGGGGAACTGATAAGCGTGAAGAAATTGGAGCCGTGGTTTCAGATTTTTCGATTTGAAAAGAATAGAGGATTTTTCTGGACGCTTAATGATAAGGAGAAAGAAGAGCTGCGAAGAGAGATAAGGGATGCCTTCGATTTTGCAAAAAAAGTATGCAGTGAGGAGCACTGCAATATACTGATACTTGATGAGATTATGGGTGTACTGCATAACGGATTGTTAACCGAGGAAGAAGTATGCCAATTTCTGAAGGAAAAACCTCCTAATATGGAAATTATACTGACCGGACGGAATGTTCCGGACACGATTAGAGAGATTGCTGACCTTGTGACAGAGATGAAGATGGTCAAGCATCCCTTTGAACAGGGTATAGCAGCGAGAGAAGGAATTGAGTGGTGAGATGAAAAGGCTGCTGTTAATGCTCCAGTTTACTACGATTCTACCCATACCAATTCAACTGCAGGTAGAAGACTCAGACTTTCAGAAAGGGATGAAGCTGTTTCCCATTGTTGGGGCAGTGATAGGTCTAATCCTTTGGGCGTCCTATAGGATGCTGTCCGCATTTGACACCCTGGTTGCAGCGGTTGCTGCCGTGTTGCTGGAAACCGTGATCACCGGCGGGCTGCACCAGGATGGCCTTGGGGATACCTTCGACGGCCTTTTCAGTAATAAAAACGGGGACGAGATGATAGCCGTAATGAAGGACAGCCGCTTAGGTACCCATGGCGTCCTTGCCATAACGGGAGTCCTGCTGCTAAAGGTGTCCCTGATAAGGGCGATAAATAATCCGGTGGCTGTTCTGGCCATGCCCGTGCTGTCCAGACTTTCCATGGTTCTAGGGGCGTCATTTTCCAAAAACGCGAGGGAAGACGGTCTGGGGAGCCTCTTTATAAAGGGTGTGGGATGGAAGGATGCGCTTTTTTCCGGGGCCCTGACCGGTATGATACTTTACTATTTAACGGGAGCGTTATGCACGGTAATATCCATCGCTGCGGCTACTGCTGCTGTTCTTGGCTATATCCGGTTGTTTGACAGGAAAATAGGGGGGATGACAGGAGATACGCTGGGGGCTGTTGGGGAAATATGCTCGGTGCTGTTCCTGACAGTTTTTGCGGTTCTCAGTACAGTGATCAGTGGTCAGTGATCAGTGACCAGATGACAGACGTCAGACTTCAGAAATCAGTAACTAGTGGCCAGTGATTAGTGACTAGCACCTAAGATCTAAGATCTAGGATCTAGGATCTGCAAACTGTGATCTGCGATCTGTGAACTACGAACTACGAACTACCAACTACGAACTACCAAGAGAGGTGGAAACTAGTGCTTGAACTCACTATAGTAAGGCACGGGGAAACAAAAGGTAATCAGCAGATGCTTTATCAGGGCTGGACTGATACCCAACTTGACCGGAAAGGTGTTCAACAGGCTGAAAGACTTGCGCTAAGGTTGAGGGGGGAGGAGTTTGACAGGATATACAGCAGTCCTCTTTTAAGGGCACTCAGGACAGCGACAATAATCAACAGGTTTCATGGTCTTGAAATAATCAAAGTGGATAACATAAAAGAAATACATTTTGGCGAGTGGGAAAACATGAGCCGTATACAACTGGAAGAACTTTACCCCGGATATATGAAAGAGTGGCGAAGCGACTGGAGGAACTATGCCGTACCGGGTGGCGAGAGCCTTGAGATCGCTTATGAGAGAATAAACTCCTGGCTCGACAGAGTAATCAGAGAGAATAGGAGCGGACGATTTTTAATTGTAAGTCACGCAGGTGCAATAAGGACTATGGTATCACACCTTGTGGGCAAGGGAATTGAAAGCCATTGGAGCTATCAAATATCAAACTGCAGTGTTACGGTAATAAAAGTATTTGACGGGTTTCCGGTAATGTCATTGTTCAACGATATATCCCATCTCGAAAGGGATTAACGGTACCGATTAAGCCAATTTGCAGACAGCTTATCCACCGTTGGGGATATTATTACGGCTTGTCCTATCACGTAAATGAACGGTAGACCGGAAATTATTTTTAACAAACTGGGCAAAGCAGGAAGGGTATTTGAATTCTTTGGAGAATTATTCCATAATCAAGCTGAGTATGAATAGCGAAGCGGAGCTTGATTAAATTAAAGCTGATACTGCTTATTGAGGTGATAAGTGTGGCTGAGGAAGGTGATTTTATGGCAGCAATTCACCAGGTGCTGACCCGAATAGAAAACAGGATTTCGGGTCATGAGCTTCTTCACAAGATAAATAGCGGACATGAAGAAGAAATAAACCGCCTAATAGAGCAGTATGGGGTAGAGACAGTAGATCTAGGAATCAAGATTATTGATGCCTACAGATGTCTAGATAAGCTAGTCATCCGCTTGCAGCATAAGAGCTAAAATATAGACGGCACAGGCCGTCTATATTTTGTATAATCAAAAAAGCACCTTGGTTTAGGTGCTTTGACAATAGGGACACAATCCGTAGAAATATACCTGAGAGTTCTGGATCCTGTAATCCGTAATCTTTTTTGCCTTATTTATGAGGCTTTTGGTTATCTGCATATCTAGGTCTTCTACTTTGTTACATTTTACACAAATAATATGGGGATGAGGTTGAGTCATTGCGTCGTACCTGGAGATATTTCCTCCAATGTTGATTTCCTGAATAATATGGGCTTCCTTAAGCAGGTCCAATGTTTTGTATACCGTTGCCAAACTCATTGTGGGATAATCGCTGGAAATAATTCTGTATATGTTCTCAGCGGTAGGGTGCATGTTACAACTCTGAAGCACCTCATAGATAGCAAGCCTCTGAGGGGTAACTTTGTAACCCCTTTCCCTTAACAAGACATCCAGTTCCATGACAACACCACCCCAAATTGTATACAGGCTAACTACAATATATACCATTATCGGCCTTTTGTCAATTTAATAACAAAATAGTAAAATGATTCTGAGGATATTTAACGCAAAACCGCGGAAAATGATAACAAGTAGCATCAAAGAAAAAGTATTAGAAGTTCACCAAAAATAACTGAAGGGGAATAGCCGTGTATAGAGTATCAGTGGTGAAATGCGAAAACTACGAAAGACAAAACGCTGCTAAAGCTATGCATGCTTCATTGAACAACCTCGGAGGAATACATAAGTTTGTGAAAAACGGGGATAAGGTTCTCGTAAAGGCCAATCTTGTGATGCGGAAAAAGCCCGGGGATGGTGTGACAACCCATCCTTCCCTTGTCGAAGCTCTATGCAGGGAGGTCCTTGAAGCCGGGGGCGTACCGATCATAGGGGACAGCCCCGGGGGTCCGTACAATCAGACTGCGCTGCGAGCTGTATATAGGGCAACGGGGATGGAAGATGTGGCTAAAACGACGGGGGCAGTGCTCAACTATGACACGGATATCAGGGAAGTATCCCATCCACAGGGTTCCGTTATAAAAAACCTGACCGTGATGAACTGTGTGGAGAAAGCAGATGTAGTCATATCCTTTGCCAAGCTTAAGACACATGGCATGATGTTGTTCACCGGTGCAGTGAAAAACCTGTTTGGGGTTATCCCGGGAATCCTCAAGGCCGAGTATCATTTCAACATGCCTGATACCGGAGATTTTGCAAACATGCTGGTGGATGTATGCACCTATATAAAACCAAAGCTCTCAATAATCGATGGGGTTGTGGGTATGGAAGGGGAAGGACCTTCATCTGGCCGGCTGGTGAATTCGGGCATTATCCTGGCATCCGAAAACCCCTTTGCGCTTGATTTTGCAGCCGTAAGCCTGATAGGCATTGATCCAAACGATGTTCCGACCATAATCAAAGCCAGACATAGGGGATTGTTCACCGGGGATATGAACAACATCCAGCTATTGGGCGACGGCATGGGCGGTTTGGCGATAAAGAGGTTTAACACACCGGCTATTGTCAATGCATCCTTTATAGAAGGCAAATATCCGCGGTTTATCGTAGATATGATAAATAGGATGGTAAAGCCTGAACCGGTTTTTGATCTGGAATCCTGCGCTGCGTGCGGTGACTGTTACAGGGTCTGCCCGCCCGGGGCAATAACCATGCAGGACAACAAACCCAGGGTAGACCTGGATAAGTGCATAAGGTGCTTTTGCTGTCAGGAGCTGTGCTTTCACGGGTCGGTGAAGATATACCGCCCATGGCTGCTGAGGGCAATACACCGGCGCAAGAAACGAACAAGGAGGTTTCGCAATGAGTTTTAATATCGTGCTGGTTGAGCCGGAAATACCACAAAACACCGGCAACATCGTAAGGACCTGTGCCGCCACCGGTTCCACCCTGCACCTGGTTAAGCCTTTGGGTTTTTCTACAGATGACAAACACCTGAAAAGGGCAGGGCTTGATTACTGGCATCTTGTGGATATAAGGTATTATGACAGTTTTCAATCGTTAAAGGAGATGTATAACGAGGCAACGTACTATTTTGCCACAACAAAGGGCAAGCGGTTGTATACCGAACCAGCCTATAAAGAGGGTGACTTTCTGGTGTTCGGGAAGGAAACCGCCGGACTGCCCAAGGAGATTATCGACGCCAACAGAGATTACTGTATAAGAATACCCATGGTGGAAAATACCGCAGCCCGCTCTCTCAACCTTTCCAACTCTGTGGCCATAATTGTTTATGAAGCCTTGAGGCAGGTTGCGATTAAAGGAAATTTAACAAAATTAACATAGATTTAACATAAGCTGTCCCAAAATAGTTTATTATATTAATTGGTGCAGAAGTAAAACTTTATGTTTTTAGGGGGTAGACTATGACTGCGCAAATGGTTTTTGAGCTGCTTGGAGGACTTGGGCTTTTCATTTACGGTATGAACGTTATGGGGTCAGGCCTACAGAAGGCAGCGGGAGACAGGCTGAAAAAATTGCTTGAAATACTTACCACCAACAGGCTTATGGGTGTTATGGTAGGAGCATTGATTACCGTTATTATTCAAAGCAGCAGTGCTACGACAGTAATGGTTGTGGGTTTTGTAAACGCAGGGCTGATGAGCCTTATGCAGGCAACTGGGGTTATCATGGGGGCTAACATCGGGACAACCGTTACAGCCCAATTGGTTGCCTTCAAGCTTACCGATATTGCGCCGGTTGTAGTTGCTATAGGCGTTGCCTTGCTGCTCTTTGCGCCGAAGAAAAGATACCGCCAAATCGGCGAAATACTTACGGGTTTCGGTATACTCTTTATCGGTATGCACCTCATGTCTTCTTCCATGAAACCGCTCAGGGAACTTCAAGCCTTCAGCGATCTTATGGCAGGCTTCGGCCGGAACAGGTTTCTCGGCATTCTGGCCGGTTTTGTTGTAACAGCGATAATACAGAGCAGCAGCGCTTCAATAGGGTTATTACAGGCCATTGCGGTTAACAACCTGATAACGCTTAACATCGCGCTGCCCATCCTGTTCGGGCAAAACATAGGGACCTGCGTGACGGCGCTTTTATCAAGCATTGGTACAAGTATAACAGCCAGAAGGGCAGCAATGATACACCTCATATTTAACATAGTAGGAACTGCTATTTTCATTGGGATAACGGGACCTGTAGTAAAAATAGTTCAATACTTCGGAGGGGATACGGTAAGGCAGATTGCAAATGCACATACGTTCTTCAACATTGCCAACACAATTTTACTGCTTCCCTTTGCGTCCCTGCTCGTGGTAGCCTCAAGGAAGCTGGTTCCCGGTGAAGAAGAAAAGGACGGGGTATTAAAATATCTTGACCAGAGAATACTGGAAACTCCGAGCATAGCTGTAGTTCAAACGGTGAAGGAAGTGGCAAGGATGGGTCGTACTTCCCAGGAGACACTCAAGCTTGCTGCAGATGGATTTATGAAAGAGGATGAGAGACTTTTAAACCATTCATTTCATCGGGAAAAGATGGTCAACGCTATGGAAAGGGAACTGACCCAGTTTCTGGTTTCCTTGGCCAACAGCGGGCTGTCATCGGTGGAAAACAATCTGGTAACAGGACTTTTTCATACGATCAACGATATAGAAAGGATCGGAGACCATGCTGAGAATATTGCCGAGCTTGGCCAGTACAGGCTTGACAATCGCCTGGTCTTTTCAGATATGGCTATCAAGGAACTCCAAGACATGATCGATTATGTGTACTCCATGGTCGATGACGTAATAACTGCATTGGAAAAGAAGGACTTTGCCCTCGCCAGGGATGTCAGAAAGAGGGAAGACGAGGTCGACAGAATGGAAAGAGAGCTTAGGGAGAGACATATCGGAAGGCTCAACAAATTCCAGTGCATACCGAGTTCGGGGGTAATCTTCCTTGACGTAATCAGCAACCTGGAAAGGATAGCAGACCATTGTTCAAATATAGCCCTGGCTGTTTTGGACAGGTTAAAATAATACCTTTGTATTGAAGTGCATATCCAATTAATATAAAATAAGACTTGGGGGGTAAAAGTTGCTGCAAGGGGGGTCCAGTCAATGCCAAAAATTAAGATAGTTACTGACAGCACCTGCGATTTGCCTCAGGATATTGTCAAGGAACTCGATATTACTGTAGCACCCTTGACGGTAAGGTTCGGACAGGAAATCTACAGGGATGGGGTCGATATTACCTCAGAAGCGTTTTTTTATAAACTGAAAAACTCGAAGACATTTCCAACCACATCCCAGGTGTCTGTAGGGCAGTTTACAGAAATCTTTGAGGAACTTTCCAAGGATTACGATGAAATCGTCGGTATATTTATTTCCAGCAAACTGAGCGGTACCTACCAATCTGCAGTAATAGCAAAAAATGTACTTGGATTACAGCAAATACACATTCTTGACTCCAGGGCGGCAACCCTTGCCCTTGGTTTAATGGTCATGGAAGCTGCAAAAATGGCAAGGGAGGGTAAGGATGCGGATGAGATAAAGAACAGGATTACATATATATCCGACAACCTACACACAGTAATAATACTGGGTACCCTTACTTATCTCCAGAAAGGGGGCAGGATAGGGAGCGGCACAGCCCTTGTAGGCAATCTTCTGAACATCATGCCCATTCTTACCTTTAACAACGGGGAAGTCAAAATGATTGACAAGATAAGGGGCAAAAAGAGAATGATAAAATGGATAATGAATCACATGGAAAGTCTTAACATTGATCTGGCAGGAAAGAGTCTGGGTATCAACTACGTAGGGTGCGATGAACTGGTCGAGGAACTGAAGCAGGCTATCTCAGGCAGATTTAAAGTAAGTGAATTCATCGTGGGGACCGTTGGAAGCGTGATAGGCACATATTCCGGTCCTGACTTAGCTATCGGTGTGTACATTTATTAGGCAAGGGAACCTGATTAAGTAAGGAGGTGTAATATGTCTGTTACAATCATAACCGACAGTACCGCTGATTTACCAAAGGAAATAATAGAAGAGTATGATATTAAAGTTCTTCCGCTTACTGTGAATTTTGGCGATAGAACTTACAGGGATGGCGTTGATTTGACCCCTTTGCAGTTCTATGAGCTTCTGGGAAAGAGCAGTGAGCTTCCCACAACTTCCCAGATAAATCCACCGTCTTTCATAGCTGCCTACGGCGAAGAAATAAAGAAAGGCAACTCAGTAGTCTCCATTCATCTAAGCTCAAAGGGAAGCGGTACATACCAGTCGGCAATTATTGCAAAGAACACTCTGGACAGCGACAAAATAGCTGTTATTGATTCCCTCGGATATTCTATGGGATTCGGCATTCAGGTATTGGAAGCAGCCAGAATGGCCCGGGAGGGTGCAGGTGTACAAGAAATTGAGAACAGGATTCTGGCGGGTAGGAACAGGATGCAGTACATATTTGGCGTTGATACCCTGGAGTACCTGAAAAAGGGTGGAAGGCTGAGTGCAGCGCGGGCTGCAATAGCCACAGTAATGAATATTAAACCCATACTTCAGGTAAAGGAAGGGGAGCTTGAGGTACTGGATAAGGTAAGGGGAAGGAAAAAGGTTATAAGCAGGATAGTTGAGATTGCATCGGAGCGGGGGAGAGACCTTTCAGACCAGACTATGGCTATTGTTCACGCTGAATGCCTGGAAGATGCAAAAAAGCTGAGGGATATGGTGGAGGAAAGGTTCAATCCAAAGGAAATAATTATTTCGGACATTGGATGTGTAATCGGGGCGCATGTTGGACCCGGTACCCTTGCCCTGTTTTTCCGGGAATAGCTGTTGCTTATAAAAATAATTTATAAGTAAAAAGGATTTATAAGGTTTGCATTGAATAATATAATTATAAAATTATTTATGCTGCACCGGATGAAGGATGCGGGAGAGACTCTAAGGAGCACCGAAGGGGTAAGCCATGAGATGCCAACCGTGGTGAAACTCTCAGGTAAAAGGACCGTGTTCGGACGATTCTCTGGAAAGCTGCGAAGCAGCACCGAAGGAGCAATTCTTATTTTTAAGAAGAATCTCTCAGGTCAAGATACAGGGAAGTGTATAGGCGGAAAGTTGCTTATACATGACCCTGTTTTTTATTTGAACTGATGTAATTATATGGAAACAAATCTCGAATACATACCAGCTTCCGGGGGTAAAAATAACTAGGGAATTGTGCAGAAGAAAGGGGCGGTTCAGTTGAATAATACCCTAATAATTTCAAATAATAAACTGGTGAAAGAAAATCTTTCCACCGATTTCGAAGTAATATTCGTTGACGGAACGCTGCTGGAAATAATGGAAAGGGCCAGGGACATGGTACATCGAGGGTATATACTGCTGACCCATCCTCTTTCCGGAAGTATTAAGCCAAACCAGACACCGTATAAGAGTATTGCCCTGGAAAAGAGGACCGGAAAAGTGGATTTTGATTCACTAATTATATTAGAAGACAGCATATCAAGGACAAAATCTCTTCTCAAGAATAAGCCCACTCCGGATTGGCCGGAAAAATATCTGGAAGATTTCAGGCTTATCGACTATGATTTGATAAAAAATGCACTATAAATTGGGGCATTAAAAAGGAGGTATACTTATGGGAGATTTATACGACATTATAATCATCGGCGGGGGACCCGCCGGTTTGTCAGCCGGATTATACGCGGCCAGGAGCAAAGCAAAAACGCTGATATTGGAAAAAGGAAAATGGGGAGGTCAGGCGGCTACAACGGAGGAACTGGAGAATTATCCGGGATCCATGGAGCGGCCGACCGGGCCCGAGATTACCGCAAGGATGAAAAGACAGGCAGAGGAGTTTGGCGCCGAGACGAAGGTTGACGCTGTCGTCAAAATGGAGCTGGATGGTGAAATAAAAAAAGTAATAACGGAGAACGCCGAATACCGGTCAAGAACCGTTATAGTAGCAACCGGGGCTAAGCCAAGGCTGCTGGGCTGTCCAGGAGAGCTGGAATTCAGAGGAAAAGGTGTGTCCTACTGCGCCACCTGCGATGCCGATTTCTTCACCGATCTAAGGGTTGTGGTGGCTGGAGGTGGAGATTCAGCTGTTCAGGAGGCGATATACCTTACAAAATTCGCTGAGACTGTTACTCTGATTCACCGACGGGATGAGCTGAGGGCAGCAAAATCGCTGCAGGATAAGGCCTTTGCCAACGAAAAAATGAGTTTTGTATGGGACAGCGTGATTGAGGAAATCAAGGGCGACGGAATAGTTGAAAAAGTTGTAGTAAAGAATAAAAAAACAGGGGAATTATCGGAGATTGAAACCGACGGGGTGTTTGTCTTCGTAGGCTATGACCCGGTTTCGGAGCTGGTAAAGGGCCTGCTGGAAACCGATGAAAAGGGATACATAATAACGGACGATGAGATGCATACAAGCGTTGAGGGTGTATTTGCCGCCGGAGACGTCAGGAAAAAACTGCTCCGACAGGTTGTTACAGCAGCGGCGGACGGCGCTATTGCTGCAGTAAAGGCAGAACACTATATAGCAGAAAAGTTTGAATAAAGGGGGTGAGAAGGTGATAGAAATAAACGGCGACAATTTCGATGTCGAAGTAGCACAGTCAGACCAGCCGGTTTTGCTTGATTTCTGGGGTCCAAAGTGCGAACCCTGTAAAGCCCTAATGCCCTTTGTGGAGAAGCTGGCGGAAAAATACGGTGATAGGGTGAAATTCTGTAAGCTTAATACAGCTGAAAACAGGAGGCTGGCAATCAAGCAGAAGGTGTTAGGGCTTCCAACAATCGCGATGTACAAGAATGGAGAGAAGGTTGAAGAATTGACCCAGGACAGCGCGTCTGCTGAGAACATTGAAGCAATGGTCAAACGATATGTTTAGCCTGAGGGCTAATCAAAAGGGAACATTCCTTGCAAAAGGTGTGTCGCCTTACATATACGAGGGAGGTGAAAGTCTTGCGTCTACAACTAGGCTATATTGACATAAAGGACGTACAGTTTGGCAGTGAGACCAAGGTTGAAAAGGGTGTACTATATGTTAACAAAGAGGAAATGCTGGAGAAGTTAAGCGGAGACAACAGGCTGTCCAGCATTGATATCGACCTGGCAAGGCCGGGTGAGGAGGTTAGGATTACTCCTGTAAAAGACGTAATACAACCGAGGGTTAAAGTTGATGGCCCCGGCGGGGTATTCCCCGGAGTAATAAGCAAGGTAGGCACGGTCGGAAGCGGTAGGACCCACGCCCTCAGGGGCGCAAATGTGGTTACTGCCGGTAAAATCGTAGGCTTCCAGGAAGGTCTGATCGATATGACGGGGCCGGGAGCGGATTATTCTCCGTTCTCCAAGTCTGTCAATATCGTAGTGGTATGTGAGCCCGTCGAGGGCTTGAAGCAGCACCAGCATGAGGAAGCCGTGAGGCTTGCAGGCCTGAAGGCTGCGGTTTACCTTGGCGAAGCTGCCAGAAATGTTGAACCCGATGAAGTAAAAGTATATGAAACCAAGCCCCTGCTGGAACAGGTCGATGAATACAAGGATCTGCCCAGGGTTGCGTATGTGTATATGCTGCAGTCCCAGGGACTCCTTCACGACACATATGTTTACGGGGTTGATGCAAAGCAGATTATACCGACGCTGATCTACCCGACCGAGGTTATGGACGGTGCGATAGTCAGCGGCAACTGTGTTTCAGCCTGCGACAAGAATACGACCTACCATCATATGAACAATCCCATAATAGAAGACCTTTACAGCAGGCATGGGAAGGACATCAACTTTGTTGGGGTGGTCATAACCAACGAGAATGTCTTCCTGGCAGACAAGGAGAGGTCTTCCAACATGACGGCCAAGCTCATCAGGTTCCTGGGCGTTGATGGAGTAATTATCTCCGAAGAAGGGTTTGGAAACCCGGATACCGATTTGATTATGAACTGCAAGAAAATTGAAGCGGAAGGCATCAAGACGGTAATCGTGACCGATGAGTATGCAGGGCGGGATGGCGCGTCCCAATCGCTTGCCGATGCGGATGCTAAGGCTGATGCAGTGGTTACGGCGGGCAATGCGAACGAGATAATCGTGTTGCCTCCGATGAAGAAGGTAATAGGCCATATAGAGTATGCAGATGTTATCGCAGGAGGTTTCAGCGGAAGCCTTCGAAAGGATGGCAGTATAGAAGCGGAACTGCAGATTATAACCGGTTCTACCAATGAACTGGGTTATAGCAAACTTTCAGCAAAAACTTATTAAAATTGCGATATGAAAGGATGGTCATAATGCTGGAGGGCAAAAAAGTGGTCATTATCGGTGACCGTGACGGCGTTCCCGGGCAGGCTATAGAAGAGTGCCTGAAGACAACCGGGGCAGAAGTTGTGTTCTCTACAACAGAGTGCTTTGTCTGAACCGCAGCAGGAGCAATGGACCTGGAGAATCAGCAGAGGGTGAAGGATGCGGCGGAGAAATACGGTAACGAGAACGTAGTAGTAATACTCGGCGCAGCAGAAGCGGAAGCGGCAGGGCTTGCTGCAGAAACCGTAACCGCAGGAGATCCAACCTATGCAGGTCCATTGGCAGGAGTCCAGTTAGGGCTCGAGGTTTATCATATATTGGAACCCCAAATAAAGGACGAAGTAGATCCTGAAGTATTTGATGAGCAGGTCGGGATGATGGAGATGGTGCTGGATGTGGATGCCATTTCCGAGGAGATGAATACGATTCGTGAACAGTATACCAAGTATTAATTTAAATTCCCTAAAGAGAGGGGGAGTGCAGGAATGAGTAAATTAAGAGTAGTTCACTATATAAACCAGTTCTTTGCAGGGCTTGGAGGAGAAGAAAAGGCGGATGTCAAACCGGAAATCAGGGAAGGTAAAATCGGACCGGGAATGGCCCTGGAAGCTGCCCTGGGCGGAGAAGCTGAGATAGTAGCTACTGTAGTTTGTGGAGATTCGTATTTTAACGAAAATATGGATGAAGCGAGCAAAACAATACTGGACATGATAAAACAGCAAAGACCGGATTTGTTTATAGCGGGTCCGGCCTTTAACGCCGGCAGGTACGGTGTTGCCTGCGGAGCTATATGTAAAGCTGTTTCCCGGGAGTTGGGCATCCCTGCGGTGACCGCCATGTATGTGGAAAACCCGGGGGTTGACTTGTACCGCAAAGAGGTTGCCATAGTAAAGACCGGTAATTCGGCGGCCGATATGAGAAATGCGGTTCCCACCATTGCCAAAGTGGCTTTGAAGCTTGCCAGGGGCGAGGAAATCAAGGACCCGGCAGCGGAAGGGCTGCTGGAAAAGGGAGTGCGGAAAAACCTGTTTGTGGATGCCAGGGGCTCGGAAAGAGCGGTTGACATGCTGCTGGCTAAGCTGAAGGGCCAGGAATTTACTACCGAGTATCCGATGCCGGACTTTGACAGGGTTGCTCCCAACGCAGCCGTGAAAGGCATCGGAAACGCAAAAATCGCCCTTGTTACCTCCGGAGGAATCGTTCCCAAGGGCAACCCGGACAGTATTGAAGCTTCCAGCGCATCAAAATACGGAAAGTATGATATAAACGGTGTTATTGACCTTACTTCGGAGACCTTCCAGACCGCCCACGGCGGATACGATCCTGTATACGCCAACGAGG
Organism: Bacillota bacterium; assembly: GCA_013540605.1. Taxonomy (GTDB): domain Bacteria; phylum Bacillota; class Clostridia; order Ch29; family Ch29; genus Ch29. Next base: position 21,748 of record JABVCK010000007.1, on the reverse strand, counting down.
ACCCGGACAGGGTACTTCCTGTTGATGTATTGAGGGAACTGGAGAATGAGGGCGTAATTGGACAACTTCACAGATACTACTATTCAACGGTAGGCAACGGGACCTCTGTGGGGAATGCCAAAAAATTCGCATCGGAATTTGCCAAAGAACTTAAGGCCGATGGAGTGGATGCGGTTATACTAACATCCACCTGAGGAACCTGTACTCGTTGCGGTGCAACGATGGTAAAAGAGATTGAAAGGATAGGTATACCCGTAGTTCATGTGTGCACTGTAGTACCGATATCCCTGACCGTGGGAGCCAACAGGATAGTTCCGGCTGTAGCAATTCCTCATCCACTGGGTAATCCCAAGCTTTCGAAGGATGAGGAAAAAGCCCTTAGAAGGAAACTGGTTGAAAAGGCACTGAGGGCTTTGCAGACCGAGGTAGACGGTCAGACCGTATTTGAGGACTAAAAAAACAAAAGAAAAAGGGTGATGTGGCTACATCACCCTTTTGTTGAAATGTGGAGGTGAATCTATGTTTGCAGTTGTCAAAGGAACAAGCTATGTTTTGGTCCATGCGCCGGATATGGTGATTCACAACGGTACCACCCAGACTATGGAAAGGCAGATAAATCCGGATTCGGAGTACCTGAAAAAACTACCCGGACATCTGAGAAAATTTGAAGATGTGGTTGCTTATGCTCCAAACCAGGTCTATATAGGCAGCATTATGCCCGATGAACTAAAAGGCATCGACCAGCCATGGTATCAAAACGGGATAGAGGGGGCGGAACGTTTTGGGAAATTCGGAGAGATTATGCCCCAGGATGAGTTTTATGCGCTTATGCAGGTTTCGGACTCCTTTGACCTTGTCAGACTGGAAAAAGGTTTTGCAGCGGGCGTCAAGGCGAAGCTGGCTAAACATCCGGTGCTTGGGGATGAGATCTGCAAAAGAATCAAGGAGGGTGTGGAGCTTTCGGAAATTGAGGATTTGATCAAAAACCACCATGCTGAAGGCATGTACGATGAAGGGAAACTTGTCGGATGTGTCAAGAGAGCGCATGATAAGGATATCAACCTAAACGCCCATGTAATGTTCGAAAATCTGGTGGTAAAGGCGTCAGGCGTTTTGTCCCTGATGCATCTGATCAATAAGAACGGCATCAGCGCCTCGGATATCGACTATATAATTGAATGCTCGGAAGAGGCCTGCGGGGATATGAACCAAAGAGGGGGAGGCAACTTCGCTAAGGCTATAGCTGAGATCGCAGGTTGTGCTAATGCGACAGGCTCGGATACAAGGGGTTTCTGCGCTGCGCCGACTCATGCCCTTATCCAGGCTGCTGCCCTGGTGAAGGCGGGGGTATACAGGAATGTAGTATTGCTGGCAGGAGGAGCCACCGCAAAGCTTGGTATGAATGGCAAGGATCATGTAAATAAAGGCCTGCCTATACTGGAAGACGTTCTGGGGGGATTCGCCATATTGGTAAGCGAGAACGACGGCATCAACCCGGTGATCAGGACAGACCTTGTGGGCAGGCACACTGTCGGTACGGGCTCTTCACCCCAGGCAGTAATTTCATCTTTGGTTATATCGCCCTTGGATAAGGCAGGATTGAAAATAACCGATATCGACAAGTATTCGGTTGAAATGCAGACACCGGAGATTACAGTACCGGCAGGCGCCGGTGACGTACCTGCTGCTAACTACAAGATGATTGCGGCCCTCGGCGTTAAAAGAAATGAGCTGCAGAGGGATGAAATCAATACTTTCGTTGAAAAGCACGGGATGCCGGGTTTCGCTCCGACCCAGGGGCATATTCCTTCGGGGGTGCCCTTTGTAGGGCACTGCAGGGAAATGCTGCATAAGGACATGATCAATAGGGCGATGATAGTCGGAAAGGGCAGCCTGTTCCTTGGGAGGATGACAAATCTTTTTGACGGGGTTTCGGTTATAATTGAGAAGAATGCCGGCAAGGCCAAAGAGGAAAAAGGAATAACCGAGGAAGAGATAAGGGCAATGATCGGGCAGAGCCTTAGAGAGTTCGCAGCCCAGCTGCTGGGAGAATAGAGGTGAGAACGTATTGGAAGCGAGTGTAAGAAAACTGATAGGCAATGTTTTCAACCAAATCGCTGATGGGTTGGAAACCGGGACCTTTGCCAGGAAGACAAGGGTTGGCATTACCACTCTGGGAAATGAGCATGGGGTAATGGAGTTGGTTAAGGGGGCTGAAATGGCGGCAGAGAGCGACCCTACCCTTGAAGTGGTGCTTATAGGGCCCGGCGAAGGTAGTACCCTTGAGACGGTCGAGGTCAAGGACGAGCATGAAATGCACGATAGGATGGAGCAACTCCTGGACAGCGGTGCGATAGACTGCTGTGTAACCCAGCACTATAACTTCCCCATTGGCGTTTCTACCGTAGGAAAAGTAGTTACACCCGGTGCCGGGAGGGAAATGTATCTTGCTACAACGACGGGAACCTCTGCGGTAAACAGGGTGGAGGCCATGGTACGAAACGCAGTATACGGAATAGCTGTCGCGAAGGCTATGGGTAACATGAATCCCACAGTTGGGATATTGAACCTGGACGGAGCCAGACAGGTAGAGAGGATTCTTCTGGAACTTAAGGGAAACGGCTATGGGATAAATTTTTCAGAATCGCTGAGAAAAGACGGCGGCTACGTAATGAGGGGCAACGACCTTCTGGCGGGGACTCCGGACATAATGGTAACCGATACCCTAACCGGGAATCTGCTTATGAAAATTTTTTCATCATATACCACCGGGGGAGATTATGAGGCGGTGGGATACGGTTACGGACCCGGTGTTGGAGATAACTACTCAAGAATAATACTTATACTCTCGCGGGCATCCGGGGCACCGGTTGCGGCAAACGCCATAAAATACGCCGCCAGGCTTGCCAGGGGAGAACTGGCGAGGATTGTCTCAACGGAGATGGCAGAAGCCAGAAAAGCCGGGTTAGACGATGTATTATTGAAACAAAAGAAAGACCAGATAACCGAAAAACAGGAAGGCAAGATAGAACCACCTCCAAAGAAAGTAGTAACGGCATCCATTTCAGGGATAGATATTATGGACCTTGACAACGCCGTTGAAGTGCTGTGGAAGAACAGGGTCTATGCCGAAACCGGAATGGGTTGTACGGGTCCGGTTGTGCTTGTAGCGGAAGAAGACCTGGAAAATGCGGGTAAACTGCTTGCCGGAAGCGGATACGTAACAAAAGAGGTCGAATGTTAAAAAGGGGCTGTCTCAAAAGAGGCAGCCCCTTTTTAACAAAATGACTACGAACTACGAACTACGAACCAGTACCTAGCACCTAGCACCTGATATCTGCGATCTACATTCTATGAGCGGCATTACTTTTTGTGATTAACCAAGTTGTGTTATAATAATATATAGTAAGAAGATAAGAAGAGCATAAGGATTCGATGAAGCATTAACTTACCTGGGGGAGAGGTTCTTATGAAAATGGGTTTTAACTTGACCTTGGAGCAAACCCAAAAGCTGATAATGACACAGGAACTGCAGCAGGCGATAAAGATCCTGCAGCTGTCCTCATTGGAGTTGAGAGAGTATATTCAGCAGCAGCTGGAAACGAATCCTCTGATCGAGACAAAGGAGGAAGATCCGGAGTCTTCAGCTTCCGTATCTGACGAAAGCATCATTTCCCGGTTGATCAAGAATATGGAGTACAACAAATGGGAATACGAGTACCAGGAGGATAACGATAACGATTATTCCTATGAGAACTATGTCGCAAACGAAACAACTCTAAGGGACCACCTGTTGTTTCAGCTTCATGTCACCATCCTGTCCGATATGCATAGAAGAATAGGCGAGTATATTATAGAGAGCCTGGATGATAATGGCTATCTCACCGCAACCATTGAAGAGATTTCCAGTGAGGTAAAGGCTGATGCAGAGGAGGTCCAAAAAGTGCTGGCAATTATACAGACCTTTGACCCTGCCGGTGTTGCCTGCCGAAGCATTAAAGAGTGCCTGGCTGTTCAATTGCAGATAAAGGGTATCGACGACCCGGTGGTTAAAGAAGTGGTGGAAAATCACCTTGAAAATCTTGCAGACAAGAGATTCAACCAGATAGCAAAGGATTTAAATATATCCACGGCGGATGTGCAAAGAATCTATGATTTGATAAAAACCCTTGAACCAAAACCAGGAAGAGCATTTAACAGCTCAACGAATATAAAATACATCAATCCGGACGTGATTGTAAAGCAGGTGGATGATGAATTTTTGGTCATGGTCAATGACAGTACCGCACCCCGCCTGATAATCAATTCGTATTACAGGAATATTCTGAACAACTGTGAGGACCAGCCGAATACTTCGAAGTATATAACCAGCAAACTTGAAGCAGCTCTTTGGCTTATTAGAAGTATTGAACAGAGAAGGATGACCCTGTATAAGGTCGTAAACGCGATTGTCGAGTACCAAAAGGATTTCTTCCTCAACGGCATCAGGCACCTTAAGCCCCTGACCCTTAAGGATATAGCCAATAAGGTAGGGGTACACGAATCTACGGTTAGCAGAGCGACCAACGGAAAGTATGTTGAGACTCCAAGGGGGATTTTTGAACTAAAGTTCTTTTTCACGAGCGGCGTCAATAGTGTATTCGGAGAGGAGATTTCCTCGGAGAGTATCAAGGAAGTAATAAAAGAAATGATCGATGGTGAGGACCCATATAAACCTGTGAGCGACCAGAAGATAACAGATATACTGAACTCCAGGGGAATTAACATATCAAGGAGAACCGTTGCAAAATACAGGGATGAACTCGGTATTCAGTCGTCAAGCAGGAGGAAGAGATACTGATAAATTAATGCTTATTTTTATAGAAACCCGGCATCATAATATGATATAATCTAACATTGGGGAAGTTATATTTTTGCCTTACCGGGACATAATAAGAACACCTTGGTCAAAAATTATCCCGCGGGGATAGGAGGTGTGAGCTATGGATAATCTAATTGGCTTTCTTAGAAAGATAACGCCTGAGATGGTCGAACTCCTGGAAATGAGGTATTCGGTGCTAAGAAACATCTATTATCACCAACCGGTTGGCAGGAGGCTGCTGGCAGCATACATGGGTATTGGGGAAAGGGTGGTGAGGAAGGAATTAGATTTTTTAAAGGAACAGGGCTTGATAAGCATCTCCCCTGCAGGTATGGAGCTTAAAGAAGAAGGCATTGAGCTTGTAGAGCAACTCCGGCAATTTACCCATAAATTGAGGGGCCTTCATGACCTGGAGATAAAAATCAGAAATATTCTAAACATTGAAGAAGTACACATAGTCAACGGTGACTCTGATACTGACATGTCCTCGAAAAAGGACATGGGCAGGATTGCTGCTGCGCTGATCAGGCAAAGACAGAATGATATTTCAGTAATAGCCGTGTCGGGTGGCTCTACCATAGCGCAGGTTGCCGAACAAATGCCGGTGCTTAATACGAGGAATAGTATTTTGACCGTACCGGCTAGAGGCGGATTGGGTGAAATAGCGGAATTTCAGGCAAACGCCATAGCGGCTAAACTGGCCGGAAAGATGAATTCAAAATATAAACTCCTATACGTGCCGGATAATTTAAGTAAAGAGGTGCTTGAAAAAATAGTTGAGGAGCCAACCGTAAAAGAGGTGATAGACAGTATCAAAAAAGCAGATATTCTATTGTACGGTATTGGTAGGGCTGAGGATATGGCTAACAGGAGAAGGCTTTCCGGTGAGCTGATAGAGGAACTCAAGAAAAAGGGAGCGGTTTCAGAGGCCCTTGGTTTCTATTTTGATAGCGAGGGTAAGTTGGTTCATACCAGTACAAGCATAGGATTAAGTCTAGATGATTTTAGCAGCATACCCGTTGCGATAGCGGTAGCGGGAGGTACAAAAAAGGCAAGGGCTATAGTAGCAGCCAACCTTTTTAGAAAAAAAACCATCCTAGTAACAGATGAAGGAGCAGCGGTAGAGATATTGCGTCTGAATAGCTGACTCGGGCTAGGGGGCGATTAATTATGGAGGGTATAGAAAATGACTGTGAAGGTTGCGATTAACGGTTTTGGCAGGATTGGTAGAAATGTGCTCAGGGCAGCGCTCGAAAATAATACAGAAAGCTTTGAGATTGTTGCAATAAATGCGAGGTCTTCGGACATAGGTACAAAAGCACACCTTTTCAAGTACGATTCCTGTTATGGGGTTTTTCCGGAACAGGTTAAGACCGAGGATGATGAGCTAGTGATTGGCGGTCGCAGGATAAAGGATCTTACAATCGGTGAAGCATCAAAGTTACCCTGGAAAGAACTTGGAGTTGATATTGTCATTGAGTCGTCCGGAGTATTTAACGATAGAAAAAATGCGGAAGAGCATATTAAGGCGGGTGCAAAGAAAGTAGTCATTACCGCCCCGGCAAAGGAAGAGGATATAACCATCGTTATGGGGGTAAACGATAATGAATACGAACCGACCAAACATCATATTATCTCAAATGCATCCTGTACAACAAACTGCCTTGCTCCTGTTGCAAAGGTGCTTGACCAGAGATTTGGCATAGATAAGGCTGTAATGACAACTGTTCACGCATATACAAACGACCAGAACGTCATCGATGCCAGCCACAGGGACCTGAGAAGGGCAAGGGCAGCAGCGCTTTCAATAATACCTACGACTACAGGCGCCGCGAAAGCAGTTTCCCTGGTGCTGCCGCAGCTGAAGGGAAAAATCGATGGTATGGCTGTGAGGGTACCCACGCCGACAGTATCGCTCGTAGATCTTGTTGCTGTTCTTAAAAGAAAAGCTGAGAATGAAGAAGAGATAAACCAGGAGTTTAGAAGGGCATCGGATAATGAACTAAGGGGTATATTGTATTGCAGCGATGAGCCCCTTGTATCGATAGATTTTAAGAAGAGTCCATATTCATCCATAGTTGACGGGCTTTCGACAAAAGTTGTTGATGAAAATATGGTTAAGGTATTGGCTTGGTATGACAATGAGTGGGGATATTCCTGCAGAGTGATTGATCTTGTAAGCTACATATGCAGGGTAGGGTTTTGATGACCGGCGTCTTGCCGGTCGTTTTGCATTAAAGGTAATATTTTCATTGAAAACCGTCGTGGCGTATTATAATCCCATATTTGACACTTGAACAAAATAATAATCCTGTAAAGCCTTCTATTAACATTCATAGGGACATTTTGTGAACTAAGTCTGTATGTATGAGGCGGACGGCGAAAGTCGTTCGCCTCATGCGTTTTACGCAATGTTTTCTTGTTCCATATTTTCTTCGACCGGCTCCACGCTGTCCATCACACCCACGTCGCGGTAGACGATCCGGATGCTCTGCTCGGCGGTGCGGGAATACTTTTCTTCACGCTCTCCGACCTCAATGCGGCTGATGAACAGCCTTAAGATTTCCGGCGTCAGCTCTCGGATTTCCGTATACCGCTTGGCCTTCTCAATAAACGCTTCAACATTGGCGGCGGAATCCTTGAGCTTCTCCAGCCAGGATTCTTTCTCAGGGATGGCTGCTGAGAGTTCTTTCTGCTCGGCGTTGTAGTCGCCGGAGAGGATACGGAACTGCTCGTTGGTGACGCGCCCCAGCACGTTGTCCTCATAAAGCCGCTTGAAAAGTGCCGTCAGCTCCGTGTTCCTGCGCCGCATTGAATCCAGTTCCTTCTGCAAGGTATTAATCTCCCGGCGAAGCTCAGCGCTGTTCTTCCGGTTGATGTACTCGGCAAACAGCCTTTCCTTTTGCCTCGCGAAGTGCGTCACTCGGCGCAGGTCGTCAAGGATGATCTGTGTCAAATCCTGCTCTCGGATGTAGTGTGCCGAACAGACCTCCTTGCCCTTCTTTTTGTAGGTGTAGCACATGAAATTGTTCTGCGTCGCCTTCATCGTATGTGCCCGATGGAGCACCAGCGTCTTTCCGCAGTCAGCGCAGTACACCAGTCCGGAGAACATATTCGGCTCGTCCATCTGCTTCGGTGTCCGCTTTTTGTGCTGGCGAACGTCCTGTACGATGTCCCACAGTTCCTGTGTGATCAGCGGCTCGTGAGTGTTCTCCACCAGAATCTGCTCCGATTCGGGGTGGCGGATGAGCTTCTTGTTCTTGTAGGACAGCGTCGTGGAGCGAAGTCCAGCCATGTGTCCGAGGTAAGTTTTGTTATCCAGAATTCCGGTGACCGTGCTGCCGCTCCAGCTGTAAGGTCTGGTGGTGTCCAGCGACGCATGGGAGGCTCCTGTCTTGCGGTAGTAGTAATTGGTGGGTGTAAGTACCTGCTCTTTGGTCAGCAGCCTTGCGATCTGGTTCGGGCCTTTTCCCTCGGCGCACAGCCCAAAGATGCGCTTTACAACGCCCGCTGCTTCCTCGTCGGGGACGATACCTTTGCGAACATTTTCATCCCTTTTGTAACCATAGGGCGGCCTGCCGCCGAGAAGCTCGCCGCGTTCGGCTTGCGCCCGTTTCACTATGCGCACCTTCTTACTGGAGTCCTTGGCATAGAGCTCGTTGAAATAATTGCGCATCGGGGTGAAATCATTGGTTTCTGAATAAAGAGAATCGACCCCATCATTCACCGCGATGAATCGGACACCCCGCTGGGGAAAGTAGATTTCTGTGTAATAACCGACCTGCAGATATTCGCGTCCCAGCCTTGAAAGGTCTTTTACGATGAGCGTTTCCACCTCGCCGTTTTCGATCAGCTTCATTACTTCGTTCCATGCCGGGCGGTTGAAATTCGTACCCGAGTATCCGTCGTCGTACAGGAATTTCACGTTGGTGAAGCCGTTTTCAACGGCATATTTTTCAAGGAGCATCCGCTGGTTCTGTATGCTGTTGGAGTCGCCCTTGAGCTCGTCCTCCTGGCTTAGCCTGCCATAAAGTATGTTGTATTTTTGGTTTGCCATCTTAATTTTTACCTCCTTCTTGTGAGGCAAACCGGTACGGTATATTCATCATACCGCACCGGCTTCCACAAGTCTATTGATTTCAAGCACTGTGCGTCTCTTTTTCAAGCTCGGTGTCGATAAGGGCAAGTAGCTTGTCTGTGGGAGTGTTTCCGGCGTCTGCAGGGAATACTGAGGTGATGCGGAACACCCTGCCCTCGATGCACATAGCGCGGTTGGTTACAGTCCGTGTTTGATCAAAAAAGACAGTTGCATCCTCAAAGCAAGGGGCATATTTCCCGTTTTCTTCTTCCTCATGCACCACCTCGGCGGTTTCGTAAGCGCCGAGGATTCCTGTCTCCAGGTAGTGCCGCGCGATCATTTTTTCTCTGTCCATAGTTTTCCTTTCTCCATTACGGGTTACATTGTCAGGTTCATTTCCTGCTCCTGCTCGCTCCGGAGCTTGTGTCCCTGCGCCAGCTTTTTGAGCGCCTCCCGCTTTTTCTGCTTGCTGTCGGCGGGAGTAAAAGGCTTTAAGGCTGGTGGCACATCCGCCATTTTCTCAATACTTTTACCGAGCCGAACGGCGTCTGAGGCAAGCTTATTCATTGCATTTGCCTGCGCCAGCCAGCCCTCCGGTGGCTCCGGCGTCTGCGGAGTGAATCCATGCTCGGCGCGGTAGGCGAACAGCTTCTCAAGATTTTCCTTGAGGTAGGTGTCATCGTGTAGAGTGCGGTCACGGCATTTCTGTCCTTCCGGCGTGGTGAACAGAATGTATTTATGCTCATCGTCCCAGCGCACCTCATAACCCTCGTACTCCATGTTCAGGATGAAGCTCTCCTTGTCGGGGGAGTATTCAAGAGCCTCGTCGATGGCTTTTATCAGACGAAACTTCCAGCTTTCGCCCCGCATGGCGGCACGGTATTCGCCCGGCGTCAGCCGCTTCTTTCTTTTCTGTCCGTCATAGGGTTCCAGCACAGAGAAGCCGTGCGCCCTGCAGATTTCATCGTTGAACTGCCGCTGCTCTTGTAATGAGGTCGGAGACATATGAAGCTTTTTACCGTCCCTGAAACTGACTGAGTTGACAATGATATGAGAGTGGAGGTTGTCGGTATCGTTGTGCGTGGCGATGACACACTCGTTGTCAGGGAACAGCTTTTCGGCAAGCTCACGGGCGATTTCATTAGCCTGCCATGGCGTGATGTTCTCCTTATCCGAGAAGGAATGAACGTAGTGAAAGAAATTGACGCCATCTGTTTTCTTGAAGGATTGCTTTGTCGCCATCATCTCAAGGTAGCTGGTGTAGGGCGTACAGTTGTGTCCGGTTTCGACTCGGATGCCGTTGAACGTCACCTTTTTCGATTGAAGAACATACGAGAGTGCGCCCAGCATCCTGCCGCAAGTAGCGTGCTTGACCTTAACTCTTGTGAGCGTCGCCATCATTTCACCTCCCCGGTCAGGTCGCGGAGGGCGGCAGCGATATCGCCGAAGGCCTCCCTGACTTCGTCTAATCTGACCGCCTGAATTCTGCCCATGTGAGCCAGCGTGGTAAGCTGGTTGAGGTTTTTGCCGACAGCTTTCATCTGACCGATGAGCGGTTCCACGCCATCAATGACGACGATATCCTTGCCCAGAGCCGAGGCCACAAGGTAATCCGTGACCGTCATCTTTGCCCGTTTCGCTTTCAATCTGATCTGATTCAGGTCGCACTCCCTAACTCGGAACGCGAATTTTTTATCCTTTAATTTCTCCATATCATGCTCCTTTCGTCACTGGGGTGTGGGGCAGCGCCCCGCTTACTGCGACCGGCGTATAGCCGGACGCTTTGCTTGCCCCTCCCAAGGGAGGGCTTCCGTAGTTTCAATCCCCGAATTTTCATCTGCAAATTAGAGTTTTTTGAACTTGGGTAGCATCTCGCCACATTTCGTTTTTTATGGACAGTGGTGTACTTTTCCCTCCAAAGGCTCACACAGGGGCAAACAGGGGGCAACGGCGGACGAATTGTTCATCCCTGACAGTGCTGACGGCAAAGACAGCAAGTTTTAGGCGTTGGTTTCTGCCGTCATACTGTCATTGCCGTCATAGCAGATGGTAAATTCCCGCCTCTCAAAGGTGCGGTTTTCGCAGTAGCGAATGTTATTTTTATTGAGATACTCCATGTGCTTGATGATTTTCTTTTTCAGTACCGCCGGTGGAATCTCTGCTTTGCTAAAACTTCTTAAGCCCTCTGCCAACTCCGTAGCCGTACCTGTGAACGCGACGACAGATTTTATAAAACCACAGAGAAGAAAAATGATCTCATCCACCGTTTGCACGGCTGCCTCTACCGGAGAAAGTAAATCCCACAAAACTTTCTTTATTAAATTCCAGAAACAATTCCCGATCTTCAATATCCCTACCTGTGCAAATGAGCTTTGCGGTGTTTACAGTTCGCTTATCCTTTTGCAGAACAAAGTTTGTGTCTGCTCCGCCTGCAATGCCTGTGGTGCCGGAAATCATATTTAGTGGGTCGCTGTCTGCAGTTTTTCTAAGGTGATGAACCAGAACTATGGCGAGCTTATTTCGATCTGTAATCTGCTTGAGGGGATTGATATCATCGTAGTCCGTTGCGTAGGGATTTACATTTGAGAAAACTGTTTTGCGAACCTTTTGCAGAGTATCAATGACAATCAGTCCAGTACTTGGGTGCTCCTTTAGAAAGTTTTCAATCTGCAGTTCGAGACCATTTCCGATGGCATCACTCATAATGGCAAAGTGCAATGTGGGCGGTGATTTCAAACAGCCTGCTTTGAATTCGGGCGAAGCTATCCTCTAAGCAGAGATACAAGACTTCGCTCTTCAGAGTTTCAAACCCCCAGAATTTTTCTCCCTTTGCCACCTGCAGGCAAATCCAGAGCGCCAGCCAGCTCTTTCCGATTTTCGGTGAGCCCGCAAGGATGTGCAGTCCCTGCGGTATCAATCCGTCTACAATAAATTTTAGCGGTTCCATGGGTGTGGTTATTAATGTTTCAGCATCCATTGTTTCTAATTTCTTTGGCATTTTGTAACCACCTCACTTTTTTTTGGTACTTTCATTGTAGAAAAGATTGTGGTATTCTTATATCGTGAATTGAAAGAATTTTATTTTATATAAATCAATTCTTTGCAGGGAGGGCATATGGAGATTACCTATCCTTTTGCTAAGGTTTTTACCGATAGCACCAACAAGGTGAATGTATTTTTCCTGCACGATACCGAGCATTCCACGTTTCAGCAGATTGGCGATATCGGAACCGGCGTTGTGGATTTCTGCGAGCTTGATTTTTCAGGTGTGGTGGAAAAAATAAAGGCACTGGAGACCGAGGAGGTCACCAATGCTAATTTTGAAGATATGAAAAAAGTATATTGGGAAGCCGTGGATCTGCTGAAAGAAAAACACAGCTATGCCCATTTATTTTTGAATGGAGATTTGCTGCGTAATTTTTACAACCCTGACAGGTCAGAAGATGAAAAAATAGGCTATGCCAATTTCATGTTTCAGTACTACATCAATTTGCAAGCCGATTATGCTGGAGCACTTGAGTTTTGTTTGAGCAACGAGGTGCTGTCTGAATATACCTTGCCGGAGCGGTATGTGATGTTTTGCAATCTCCATCTGGATTTCACACACCATATTTTGCATTCCATGTACAGCGTTGCTCCCATGGCGAGAGGAAAATTTGATATCGAAAAAATTATTCAGTTTAACGATCCCAAAGATGTCGATACCAAAAGCGTTCTGCAGGACATTCATCGGGATAGCAAACATTCGGTGAGCATGTGGCAGTATTTTGCCATTCAAAGCTTGGAGGAAATGCTTTATCTGGAATTTATGGAGATGATCAAAAGGGGTATCCGCATCAAACGCTGCGGACTGTGTGACCGGTATTTCGTTCTTGCGGATAAACGCAAACGAGATTACTGTGACCGCATCTTTGAAAACGGCCGTACCTGCAAACAGCTTGGAGCAAAGAAGAGGTTTCATGAGAATGTGGAGGCCGACATTTATCTGCAAGAGTTTCAGCGAATCTACAACCGCATGTACTCTCGCTATTACCGCATGGACGCCTGGGACAGCAATCGTCAGACTAATAAGCTGACCGAGGCAGAGTTTAAAGCTTGGACAGATATGGCTTCTAAAACACGGCAGGAGTACAAGCGAGGTAAAATTAGTGGTGAGGAAATGCTGGAACGGATTTTGAAAAATATCGAATAGTAAAACAGAGGGCGTCGTATTTGCAGTTCTACCTGCTTTTTTGTAATAGTTGTGACTTGCAGTTTTAAAGTGTCTCAGCTTGAAGCGTGGTTGATTATTTGACTCTTAAATGCAAACAAGCTGTTCCCCACTCTGATATATCCATTATTTTTAAGCGCAGAACAACCCAAAACTATATAAAGTAACAAAAACTTATAGTTTTATCGTCGTACATATAGTATAATCATTCAATAGACAGTTCGAGAATGAGAGGTGTTTTTATGGTAGATATAGCGGATAACGATAGATGGATTTCTTTACAAGAGGCTTGCGACTATCTTGGAGTAAAGCGGCATACAATTGTGCGCTGGATTGAGCAGCGCAATATGCCTGCCTCCAAGGTTGGAAAGCTGTGGCGATTTAAGGCCTCCGATATTGATGAGTGGATTAAAAACGGCGGAGCGGCTGATGAGCAGGGGGTACCACAATGAGCAAAAACTTCAAGGAAGCTCGCCTCCTTTCAATCGCTGCTTTTTCCTTTTCATTTGCCTACCTGCTGTCCTTCCTGTTTGAGGGACAGGTGCTTTACGGTATCATTGATACGTTTGGCGCGCAAACCAATCAATACATACTCTTCGCAATTATCTCCCATTTTGCCGGACTGTTTACCTGTGGCTATTTCGTACAATCACAGCGTATGGCAAGATATACCATGATTGGAGCAATGGCGGTCTGTCTGCCTTTGACCCTTCCGTTCTTCTTTGCGCCTTCGGCTTTCTGGCTTGTAGGATTGGTTTTGGCAGGCTATATCAGCGGCTGTGCTGTGGCGGCATGGGGGTACTATCTAAAAATATTTACACCCAAAAATGAGCGTCTCAAATCCTGTGCCGACATGCTGATCTTCTCGAATATCATTATGATCGCAATTAATGTGGTTGCCGGCAGCGGGTTTCCTTTTGTCGGGCTGGTACTTTCCATGCTCTGCCTTGTCATAGGCATCGTGCTCATTTGGCTGCTGCCGGTTGATGCAGCTCAGGCGATGCGCCAAGACGATGGGGAGAAACTTCCCTGCCAGCTGAAGAAACCAATGCTGGTATTATTCCTGTTCGTCGCTGTCATCACTGTCAATTCGGGACTCATGTATCAGGTGATTAACCCGGCGTTTGAACATCTGACAGGGCTGGTGAGCTGGTACTGGGCTGTACCATATATCATTACGCTGGCGGTCATGCGGAATCTCCCTCTTAAAGCCAAGACCCCTGTTCCTATATATAGGTATGGGCATGATTATGGCAGCGTTCATAGCGTTTATGCTGCTTGGACGCAGTGCTATAGATTATATCATTGTGGATACGCTGATGCTTGGAGCTTGCGGCATTTTTGACCTGTTTTGGTGGAGCATTATAGGCGAGATGCTGGATTATACCAAGAGACCTGCCAAGGTGTTTGGCATCGGGCTTTCCGCAAATGTATTTGGAGTGCTTTGCGGGGGAGCCATTGGAATGCTGATGACCTCTTCCAATATTCCCGAAGCAGAGATAACAGTGCTTGCGCTAACGGTGGTATGTGTCACTCTTGTGATCCTGCCATTATTGAATCGTCAGCTTCTTATGTTACTGAAAAGCCACGCCTATTTGACTGCTTATGACCGCATGGACGAAAGACAGCAGGAAACAATCATTCGCCGAACAAAAATGCTGGACCCACTTACCGAGCGTGAGCAAGAAGTGCTGCAGCTTATTCTTACCGGCAAATCAAACAAGGAAATTGCATCCGCTCTGTTTGTCACAGAAAGTACCATCAAAACACATGCACGCAACATCTATTCCAAATACGATGTTGGTAGCCGTGCAGAGCTTATCAGCACCCTTCTAAAGAACGAAACCCATATATAGCGTGAAGTCGCATAAATAATGGGTTCACCCAACCTCTCATACTAAAGTATGAGAGGTTTTTTACATGAAATCCATCTTTCGGAGGATGAATTATACTTCTACTATCTCTAATATGATATTGAAAGAAGGTGAGGTAAACATTGAAGCTTATCAAAAAATGGCGGGATATCAGTGCCGCACTATTTGAAGTTTGTATTCTTTTTACAGCACTGTTTGCCGTCACACAAAGATTAGAGATGGCTATTGTTTTTGGCATTGCAGATGTCGCTATATTTATCTTACTGTACAGGCAAAACCGACTGCTTCACGATGCAAGCCTGATCTGTAATAACCAAATCTTTTGTGTACCGTCGGCCAGTATCGTTGCGGAGAATTGCACCGCCAAATTGATTCTTAATGAAACTGTGGTGTCTACCTTTGGTATTTTACTTGGAAGCAAGATATATAAATGGGGCTGCGATGGGGTAAGGGGCCCTCGTTTGAAAGAGGTTAAACTTGATAAGGAACGAATTTGGCTGGCCTTTGGGACGGAGGATGAGACGCGATGCATTGAGCTATTGCATGGCATGACAAACAAGCAGAGTGTCTTGGAGGTAACGCAAAAACTACGGCACGAAACCGGAGTGACAGCAATAATAACTGACTGGTAATGCGCTGTATAAGATGGTTTTAATAATTTTGGAGAAAGTGAGGGCATTGATTTGAACCAATAAATTATTTCTGATTTAAGATTTCAATATAATCATGAGGAGGAAATTATAATGAGAGTAAGAAAGACATTAGCGACTCTGCTATCTATGCTGATGCTATTTACCATGAGTCCTATATCCGCAGTAGCCGCCACAGGAGAACAGGCTTCCCGTTTTGCGGATATGCCGGACAACTGGTCGAGTACAGCACTGAACAAGGCGGTGGATAACGGATTGCTCAAAGGCTATGAGACCGGGGGTAAAACCTTGATCAAGGCTGACGCACCGCTTAAAAGGGCCGAAATGGCTGCAATCGTTAATCGAGCCTTTGGTGCTGCGGTAGCCGCCGAGCTCAAGGGAGTCAATGATGTGCCCTCTTCGGCTT
Organism: Bacillota bacterium; assembly: GCA_013540605.1. Lineage (GTDB taxonomy): Bacteria > Bacillota > Clostridia > Ch29 > Ch29 > Ch29. The sequence continues at coordinate 5,669 of JABVCK010000007.1, read as the reverse complement.
GGTATGCCAAGGACATGGCCAAGGCCGTCCAAATGGGAACCTTTGTATTGGACCAGAACATGCGTCCTGAAAGTAACATTACCCGTCAGGAGGCATTTACAGTTCTGGCGAGGGCATTTAAAATTGCATCAACCGATACTGGGCTTAAAGCATTAGATGGCTACGCTGACAAGGGTGATATCGCCGCCTGGGCGCAGGCGCATTTGAATGCCATGGTGGCAGCAGGCTATATCAAGGGTTCGCCTGACGGAAAGCTCAACCCAAAATCAAACATTACAAGAGCCGAATTCGCCGTCGTCATGGACAACCTGGTCAAGCAATATATCGACAAGCCGGGAGAGGTGAACCAAGTGACTTCGAACGGCAATGTGATGGTGCGCGCAGCCGGCATCACACTCAAAGGCGTCACGGTCAAGGGTGATTTGATCATCGCCGATGGAGTCGGAGACGGCGAAGCCATATTGGATGGAGTCAAGGTAGAGGGCCGAACGGTTGTCAGGGGCGGCGGTGTCAATTCCATCATTATCAGAGGGAATTCCTCTATCGGGACGGTAGTAGTCGCCAGAGCTGATGGTGCGGTCAGCGTTAAGGTGCAAGGCGATGCTAACGTTGAGGTGATTTACATAGACGATGGCTCGGATGATGTCAGGCTGGAAGGAACCTTTGGAGACGTTGAGGTAAAGGCATCCAACATTACAGTTAGCACGATAGGAGCAAAAATTGATAGTGTTGCTGTCTCCGGCGACGCATCCAAGGTTGTAGTCGATAAGGATTCAAAGATTGAAAAACTGAATGTTAATCAGGGCGCATCTAACATAAGCATAGAAGTAGCAGGAACCATCAGCACCGTTACAACCCAGGCTTCGGAGACAGTCGTAACCGGAAGCGGAAAAATAGCCAAAGTAGAAGCAAAGGAAGGCGCTGACAATACCAAGATTGAAACTTCGAATACCCAAATCACGGTTGAAAAAGGTGTTACAGGTGTAACAGGCGGCGGCGGAGCTGCTGTTGTTGGCGGCACTGCTGCCACTAATAACAATGCCGGAACAGGATTAGTGTCTACAACACCCGCCAGCGGCGGTGGAGGTGGCGGAGGAGGCGGTGGTACCGTCAGCGTGCCGGTTAATACCATCAGCGTTTGCGGTGAAGGCAATGCAACTGCCATTTCAGCAAACAACGGAACCCTGCAAATGTCAGCAGATGTAGAGCCTGCCAATGCATCCAATAAAAGCGTAACATGGTCGGTAACCAATGGCACCGGTGAAGCCACCATCAGTTCGGCAGGCTTACTAACCGCAGTGAAAAACGGAACCGTAATAGTGAAAGCAACAGCAAAAGATGGCTCGGGCAAATTTGGCGAAAAAGAAATTACCATCAGCGGTCAGATTCCGGTCATATCCACTACATCCACCATTGCAAACGGGGCTGTGAATCCCGTTGTTGTTGTAACTCTGGCTAAGGATACATTCACAGCAGAGGGGATTTCTAACAATTATACAAACTGGTTTGGGAACGCAGGGGGAACCACACTTGATGGAGAGTCTATCACTAGAGACAGTGATACACAAATAACCTTTCATTTAACAGGAACAGCAAAGGCGGGCACTTTAACCCTACAGGCAAAAGAAGGAGCTCTTACAAGTGGGGTTGCCAGCAATACCATAACAATAACGGTGCCAGCTGCCAATCAGGTAGCAACACCGGCCATTACACCAAGCAAGACAACAGCAGCAAACAGAGAAGCGGGAGTAACCTTCTCGATAGCGGCGGAAGATGGTGTAAGCTACTACTACACTCTGGATGGCAGCGCTCCAACAATTAGTTCAACGAAATATGAGGGGCAGGTCACGCTAATCCCTCCCAATCAGGATGCTGAAGCAACTGTTACCATCAAGGCAATTGGTGTGAAAGCAGGCTCAACTGATTCCGAAGTGTCAACAGTAATTGTGACTTATGCTGCAAAAACAGCGGAAACAGTAACGATCAGCTCGATTAATGCCGCTGAGCTGGATATGCGTAAAGGCAGTATTATTATGGGCTACACGTTTAGTGACGGCGAAGGTACAGACATTACCTACACCGATGCAATTTCAGACACATATGCGTTAGACGAAGATGCATCTACAGTGGCTTTGTTTAAAAACAACATACAGATAGGCAACACGGTAAAGCTAAGCCAACTATCCATCGGAAACTCTGATAAGCCCGGTGAAAGTGCCAAGGTAACCTTTACTGACTTTAATGCTTTGTTAACCAAATTCGGTTTAAGCTTTGACAATCCGCCTAATCCTGCGAATATACCCGATGAGGTAAAGGTTGTTATCAAAGCCAAAACAACTGTCGGCGGAAAAGCTGTTGAGAATCCTTGGGGGCCGATTGAGTTTTCAGAGCCAGTTACCAGTGATTTGTACATGGATGCAAGCATCGACCCTGCCAGGAGCGGCGCTGTCATCCTTCCGGGGAATAAAACAGCAGGGCAAGCCTTCCCGATAGTCATTTCCTTACAGGATGCGGCAGGTGCCAATCTTTCCGACGGCAACTATATGGTTGAGGTTCTGAATGGCGCTACTCCGATAGGCGGAGGATCCGTTGCATTTACCGGCGGTCAAGCCTCTGTAAATGCATTGCTGGCATCGGCGGGCAGCCATACCTTGACCGTAAAAGTAAACAATGTCGTCATTGAAATCCTTGAAAATGTAACGGCTGTCTCATCCCCTATCCTTGGTTCCGTTTTTACAACCATGGATGGAACGGCAATTCATCTCACATTCGACAAGGCTATGGCCGATCCTGCCGGCAAGCACAGTCAGTTTGCCGTGACAGTCAATGGCAACGGAAACCCGGTCACGGCGGCAGCGCTGAAACCAGGTGACAGCAATACGATTGTGTTGACTCTGACAACGCCTTTGGCGGGCTCAGAAACCATTACCATCGCCTACACCCAAGGGGATGTGGTTGCAGCCGATAACGGCATTCTGCGTACATTTGCGCCAATGGCAGTCACAAACAATGTACCGCCCGACCAAGACGGAGCCCCGGCCTTTACGGCGGGTACACCTGCTACCTTTGGTACAGAAATGACTGTGGGCGAAGGAACCCTTGTCGTGAAAACCAACTTGACCTATACATGGTATCGCTCTGATGATGCAAATTATAACGAAGGAAGCGACACCCCATTAGGAATCGGAACAACATACACCCCAGTGGAAGCAGACATTGGCAAATACCTGATTGTTGTGGCGACATCCACTGATGCTACCGGAATCGGATTTGTAGCAACCACCGCGACAGTAGAGAAAACTGCAGGCCCTGTTGCCATTGCGGAAGACTTTGTGGGTACATTCCCATCAGCAGCGACCTCTATAAACCTCTCCGGTTTTGCTGCAAGCGCAAGCGGTCTGGAGGCGGCAGTAGCCATTGATGGATCCAATTATGCCGGATATGCCGACTTGTCCGTAAACGAGGAAGGCAAGGCTGCTATCACAGGGCTGACAGGGGTTACCGTTTCCACCAGGGTTACAGTCAGAGTGAAAGAAACGTCAACTCACAAAGCTGGGGCAGAAAAAGAGATTGCAGTCACAGAAGAAATCATCAGTGCAATCATTACTCCGGCAACAGGAAGCTTTGACAAAAAAACGGAAGCTCAGGCTGACGTAACGACCACCATCACTTGGAATTCAGCAGCCAGTGTGACCGCAGTGAAAAATGGCGGGTCTACCTTAACCGTAACTACGGACTACACCGTAGCCGGTGATACTCTGACTATTAAAAAGGAGTATCTGACAACACTTACGGTTGGTGCGGCAACGCTAAACATTCTTTTTGACAAGGGTGATGCAGCGGCATTGACCATTACCGTTAGCGACACTACCCCGATAGCACCAGAAGGTGATTTACTGTCTGCAGAAAGTGGCCCTGGCTTTACAGGCGCGCTTTACGCAAGAGCCGGCAACATCTACTATAATCAAGCAGATGCGACTGGGGTTTGGGGAACAGAATCTTTGATTGCCAGTGCCGCTACAGAAGGCAGAATGGCTGTTGACAGCACAGGTAAGCCCCATGTGGCGTACACCACTTCCGATAGCAAAATCGGTTATAGGATGTATGACGGAAGCGCTTGGACAAATGAGGTATTAATCGAATCCAATTATAGCGGTGCTTGTTCCAAGCCGGATATTGCAGTGGATTGTAATGGCAAGGTTCATATTACCTATACGGATACGAAGGGTGATCCGGGGGGATACTACACGGACGCTCAGGATATTATGTATGCCACTAACGCCTCCGGTAACTTTGTAAAAACCTTAATCTATAACGGATATTTTGATGATTACGGAGGATCTAGCGGACACGGACAATACTATGATAAAGGTTCGTATATTACCGTGGATTTAAGTGGCAACTATTATATAATGGCTCATCAGCGAACCTTTGACAAATCTCCGGGTTTCACCGACACTTATTATTATGTTGTTGTTAAATCTAATCTTGGAGAGGGCAATATATCAAACTATAAATATGACATTTTCGACATTTACGATTTAACATACGCTGGGGGAAAAGTAGTAGCTCTTTATAACCATAGCGGCTTTAAAACCGCCGAACTAACTGAAAGCGCTGGAACCATTAACTTTACTAACCCGCAAGCCCTTTTAGGCACCTCCGTCAGTTCTGTCATCACCGATGGCACCCATATTGTAGTGGGAGGAGTAGATACAGGGAAACTGCAAGTTTATTGCAACGATACACAAGTGGTTTATAATGACATCACGGTGAAAGGTTCAAAAGTATCGATTGTAAATAGCGGTGGAAGTTTCTACGCAGTCTATACTGATGACATTGACGGCAAAATCAAGGTGCTCAACGTAGCACCCTAACGCTGTAATAGCTACCCCCAATTAAGCTGTTACATTCCATCAGCGGATAAGCGAGGAGAATAAAAAGTCTCGCGGGAGATGTATACTAAGTTTCCCTGGAGGCTATCTCCCACGGACAAGCCTTGAGTGTCAGAATCCTTGAAAAAGTGAGCAGTCCTCCATATGCACGAATGTGCATGGAGGACTGCTCACTTTTTTCCTACCGTACCGGTTAGCCCTCGGTTCAGTTATTGTCCCTCCGAGCGCTAACTCTTGATTTAAGAGGTTTTACAGGATTTTGTGTTGATGTAAAAAGTGCGTACTTTTTTTACTTTTTTGTTTCCTTTAAAATTTTTTTCATCATACTTGTTGCAACAATCTGATAGTCCGTGCGAAAGCCAAAAGCTTCATGCAACGCGTCGGTAAAATCAGTTCTTGTATAGGTAGGAATATAGCCTTCGCCTTTAACATCTAAGAATTCCATATCTCGAAGCTCAGAAATAATCTCATGACAGGTAAAATTATCGTTAAGCCTCTTTTCGAGCAGCCTATAAATAATTAGCGATATAAAACAAGTTATGAAATGTGCTTCAATCCTGTCATCGTTGCTTAAGTACACAGGTCTTGCTTTGAATTCGCTTTTCATAATCCTAAAGCATTCTTCAATCTCCCATCTCCTGTGATTTACCTTGATTATTTCAGACACATCATCCTCAAGGTTTGTGCAAACCCCATAAAAACCATCAAAGGCTTCTTCCTTGTGGATTAGAGCAGAATTAATGCTGTATATATCGTTTTCTGCAACTTCCCCAT
>JABVCK010000006.1 GCA_013540605.1 Bacillota bacterium | reverse complement strand
CGTTACATTAAAACAGATGAAAAAAATTTTTAAGGCAACAAAAGGCAGATAACATTGTGCACTTTTTTAAAATTTACAAAAGCCTGAAATCCAATGGTTTCAATGGATATCAGGCTTTTTATTATCTGCAACTGTCAAACATGGGATTATACATTATTCTTCCTGAAAAAGCAAGGTTAAATGTTTTTCGACGTGATTATTGCACGAAACCAATACAAATGCCGACAGCAGTAATATCATAATCCTTTTCATTAATCATAACAGCTCCTATTCGAAACATCCCCTTTACACCCAGCTATCTATAAATAAGATTTTAGAAATAAAAAGGTGCCTGTTTTCCAGACACCGTAGAATTAAATCTTATATTCATATTATTTAAATGAGATTGTACGAGAACTAACGCACTATTATTCACTGCCACCCACATCTTCGGAAGTTTCCCCGTCATCCCCATCACTTAGTTCAATGGTCTGGGTGTCCCCATCCCACTCAACTTTCAAACCGAAGGTTTCCATTAAAAATCTCAATGGTACCAAAGTTCTATTGTTTATTAGTTCAGCCGGTGCATCCGTTTCATACTCAACTCCATCTATGTACACTAAAGTGCTGCCAAGCTGAAGCACTATTTCCTTACCATCTTTTAGCATAATTACTTCCCTTTCTTCTGCGTTCCATTGAACTTCAGCACCGAAAGCTTCTACTATAGCTCTAACTGGAATTAAGGTTCTATTGCCTTTTATCACGGGAGGCGTATCAAACTTAATTTTTGCATCCACTGAGATTATGTTTTCAACAGGTAAAATTAACAATCCGGGGTTATTTTCTGCTAACTCTTCAGCAATCTCTTCGAGCTCTTCCAGCTCTTCCTCTGTATATTCGCTCTTGATTACCTCCTTCATTTGTTCCTTTAATTCTTTCATCTGCTCTTTATACATCTCTTTCTGCACTTTTATTTCTTGTATTTGTTGTTTTAACTGCTCTGCCAGTTCGTAGTTCCCGCTTTCTTCAGCTTCTTCGTATTGGTCTTCCAGTTCATCCATTTGATCTTCCAACTGATCTTTTAATGCCTCAACCTGGTCCTTCTGTTCCTCAAAAGCATCTTTTAAAAGTTCCCAGGCCTTTGTTTCTTCAATCTCTTTCCCTTCATCTTCTTCAAATTCATCTTCTTCCAGTTCCTCTTCTTCCTCTAATTCTTCTTCCTCTAATTCTTCTTCATGGTCATCGACAAGCTCTTCAATTCTTTCGTTGTCATCAAAATCTTCATTGTCATCATCAGCCAATACACTTAGCGGACTGGTCAGAACCAATAGCATGACAAGAAAAATCGCCAGGGCTTTTCTTGAGTTTTTCATGGATATTCCTCCTTCTTCTGGATTTGTTTTTCAACAATCCTTGCAAACTGCTGTAAATTTTTCGATACAGCAGTTTCATTATATTAATACGTCTTGTCAAAAATTTTTAGGTACCAAACTTTACTTACTCTCTTCAGAAGATTCCTCACCACTATTGTACTTATAATCTCCATCTTCATAGTTAACATCTTCCATATCATCTTTTTCATCTATGGCATCTTCATCGCTTTCATCGTTATCTTCGCTCTTATTGTCTTCTTCATCATATTCGGGTATTTCTGCTTCAACGTCTTTTTCGCCTTTTTCTTCGCCTAGGCCCTTGTCATCTACTTCTTCTACTTCTTCTACTTCTTCTACTTCTTCTACTTCTTTTTCATCCTCTTTTGCATCCCCATCCTTTTCATCATTCTCCGGTTTAACGGTACTCTCCCCGTGCTTACTGCTGTCAAACTTCTCATTCTTGCCCCCTTGATCTGGATTATTCTTTGGAATATCATCATTCCGATATATACTGCTGTCATTTAAGGGATTATCTCCGTCCGAACTTGAACTATTGCCGTTAGCTTTACCCTCATCCTGTTCATTTATCTTGTCTATAAGGTTCTGGACTCCAGAGGATTTTATTTCATCTATATTAACAGATGAATCCTTTTGGGATATAATCTTAAAAAGTTCATATTTACCCAGGGAAACTTCATTCCTCCTGGCTTCTTCAAGGGCTCCGGCGTCGGACCTTAAATATATGAAATTTATATTCCTATCTTTATGAAACTGCAAACCATTTTCAATGCTTTTTTCCAACTCTTGTATCCTTTGTTCGTGATTATCCCTGTCGCCTATCACTGCAAAGGATACTACAACCGAATTGCTTTCCGCCGTTAAATACTTCATCCGCCAAGCGCTGTCAATTATTGAACTGACAACATTTATAATATCATCTCCTATAAAATTCTTACCGGCTAATTTCTTAGCATCCTCATTAAGCCTGTAAACCTCCACCACCCTGTTTTCATCATCGATCTCAAATTCAAAGCTAGGATTTATATCCAGGCTGACCACGGCAACTGCCGTGCCGAATGCTTCCTTCATATTGAATATTTGAAAGTTGTAAATAAGCGTTATAGATATCATACATAAAACCCCGATTGCAGCTGCTAAACCTATATTTTTGACTGGGAAGCGTTGTTGTTCATAAAGGTCTTCTTTCGTAAAATAGATTTGTCTACCCTGCTTTATTCCTTTTCTCTTTTTTAACTTTAAATATTGACAATCGTCTGTTACAACAAGTATATATGTATCTTTGACTTCCAGCACAAAACCTTTATTCATTGCTCTTCACCTCCCGCTCCCAGCCTTTTATATAATCCTTAATTAATTCGAATTCGCTGTCCAACGCTAAAATGGTAGCGGTAATATACTTTTTGCTCCGCTTTAATACTTTTGTAGATACGCATAATTCTCTGCTTACAAAAGAAACTGGCAATGTTTTCTTTTGATAAAACGCTTCCATAATTCGTCTGTGTTTCAAAACATCCCTGGCTATATTAATAGCGTTTAACCTTGTATCCTTATGCTTTGGATTTCCCCTGGTCAAATCTTCCAACGAAATGTTAAATTCCGAGAGCCTATTCTTAAATTTTTGAATCTGTTCCCTTATTTCCAGCGAATACGCAATATCATCTCCGTCAGTTTTTAATTGAAGTTTGCTGCCATCTTCATCTTCCATCTGATTTATTGATATAACATTACTATGCTTCTTAATTTTCCTTTCATAATCGATTATCCTGCTTCTAATCACTAAAGCAGCATAATTAATAAAATTACCTTTATCGCCACTATACCTGTCTATTGCCTCGTTTAGAGCACCAATACCTATGGAAAACTCATCATCGTTTTCTACTTCAATATACCTGTTTGTGATTTTTACTATAGTTTTTATCACAAGTGGAACATATTCCTTTATAAATTTTTCCCTTTCTTCCTCATCCCCGGCCTTAATCTTCTCTAACCTGGCTTCCAGGGAGTCATGTTTTCCCAAGTTCAAGAAACCTCTCAAGCAATCGCACCTCCTAATAGAGTTTTACGAAAAAATGTACAATTTTTGGCACTATTTTGCTTCCTTCACTTAACACTTTTTAGGAATAGAAACCCCTTTTTTATCGCATAAGAAAGTATAATTTATTGTTCGATTAAAAAAAGTGCAGGAAAAGTTCTCCCGCCGGATTCAGGAGGGTACGAAAGGCTTGGATTGAATTTGCATAACCCCTTTTTTTGAAAGGCAGCTTATTAAATACGTATGGAGCCCCGGCAGTTATCCAGAACACCAAAATGCAATACCTCATATAATTGCTCAGATTGCCTGCAGGCAGTATCTCCTTAAATCCTATTTTTATAGCAACCAAAATACTAAATCCCAAAACAAATTCCAGAATTCTTACCGGTATTTTCTCACTTACACTGTAATGTATATATTCACCTTCAACATAATATCCAAGTAAAAAACCTGATAGAGCACCGCATGCCTTCACATAGTTGGGATCGTTAAAAATAAAAACTCCTACTGCGGAAATAGCAGCAATGGCTAAAAATACCTTTATATCTCTGGCCTGCACAACATACCCGAACCACCTCCCGGCTATCAATGCCCATACAATACCTATAATGACCCCGCCGATAACATCCACCGGCCAGTGTACACCCAGGTATAACATCGAAATTGCGACGCCCAGGACTGTCATTATACCGGCAATATATACCAGCCTCTTTCGCATATGGAGCATCATGGGTGGGACAAGGGGACTGTCCCCCCTGTCCTGGAGCATCATGGGTGGGACATGGGGGACTGTCCCCCCTGTCCCATTTAAGCGCCGCGGCTTATGAGTTCGTCCACTATGAAGGATGCGACGTGGTTTGCGAAGCTCCCCGGGCCGAATCCGGCGTCGTAACCCAGCTCCTTGGCCAGTTCGTGGCTTATCCTCGGCCCTCCGCAGACCAGCACCACCTTATCCCTGATACCTTCCGCTTCCAGCAGCTCAACCAGGTGCGTAAGGTTATACACGTGTATATCCTTCTGCGTTACCGTCTGGGATACAAGCAGCGCATCGGCGTTCAGCTCTATGGCCCTGGCTACGAATTCTTCGTTGTCCACCTGGCTGCCCAGGTTATAGGCGTCAAACATCTGGTACCTTTCAAGGCCGTAGTGCCCTGCGAAGCCCTTCATGTTCATTATTGCGTCTATTCCGACGGTGTGCGCGTCGGTTCCGGTGCTGGCGCCGATCACCACGAGCTTCCTGCCTATCTTTTCCCTGATAAGCCGGTCTATTTCTTCCATGTCCCTTTCGTGCACCTGTACCTTCGGTACCTCTATGCTGCTGAAGTTAACCGAATGGACGCAGCGGCCGTATATCACCAGAAAGGTGAAGTCTTCTCCCAGGTCCTCGGCGTATACTACCTCCGGTTCCTCAAGGCCCATCTTAAGAGCCAGCCTTTTGCCGGCTTCCCTGGCCTCATCGCCGAAGGGCACCGGCAGGGAGAAGCTCATCTGCACCTTCCCGTCGTTCATGGTATCCCCGTAGGGTTTTACCGCTGTGTAATCCCGCTTTTCCCTGTAGCTCATTCCCTGCCACCTCCCATCATTTCCATAAACGGATTGTAGTAGTCCGGGGACCTCCGGAATACGCCTTCCAGGCCTTTGCCTCCTGTCCTAGACCTTTTGACACCGGCGAATTTGCCCCTCTCGAGGGTAATAAACAGGCCCTCTTCCTCAATCTGCTCCAGGAACGCGAGGGCTTCGTTGAGAACCTCCCGGGCCCTTCTCTGGATCACTCCGCCGTCCTTGAACTCTATCTCATCCGCCAGGTCCCTCATGTTGTTGAAGATGTATTTGGCGTTCTGGATGGAAAGGAACCTGTCGCCAATGAACGGTGTATGCATTGCTTCGGTCATCATACCGAGCAGTTGTATTCCCTGCCTTGTCATAATGGATGCTACGTTGAACATGGCGTCCATTATATGTCCCTTGAATATATTGCCGGTCATGAACTTGGTAGGCGGCATGTACTTGAGGGGAGCGTTGGGGAATATCTCCCTTGCCATCTGCGCCTGGGCCAGCTCCAGGAGGAAGCCGTTCTTGATGTCGGGGTCCATTTCAAAGGCGTGGCCCAGGCCCATCTGCTCTTCCCTGAGGCCTGCCTTGAGGGCGAACTGCTCGTTTATAAACTGGGAGGCAAGTACCGTGTGGGCCTCCTCCACCGCATCCGAAGTGGTGAGGTAGTTGTCCTCCCCTGTGTTTATTATCACCCCGGCAAACCCGTTTATCATCCTGGAGAAGTACTGGTCCACCAGGGTCCTCTGCATGTTTATATCCCTGAACAGTATCCCGTAGAGGGCATCGTTGAGCATGACATCCAGCCGCTCCAGGGCTCCCATGGCGGCAATCTCGGGCATGCACAGACCTGAGCAGTAGTTGCAGAGCCTTATATACCTTCCAACCTCTTCGCCGGCCTCGTCAAGGCCCTTCCTCATTATCCTGAAGTTCTCCTGGGTTGCGTAGGTGCCTCCGTAGCCTTCGGTGGTGGCGCCGTAGGGGACGTAGTCAAGGAGGCTCTGCCCCGTGGTCCTTATTACGGCTATTATGTCTGCGCCCTGCCTCGCTGCGGCCCGGGCCTGGACAACGTCCTCATAGATGTTGCCGGTTGCGACGATAACGTAGATGTAGGGCTGCGGCCCTTCCCCCAAACACTTGATATATTCTTCCCTTTTTCTGCGGTTGTTGGCTATTATCTCAACGGTCTTTGAGGCGGTTTCCCGGACGGCCTCTTCAATCTTCTGCCCGGAACCCACAGGGACCCTGGTGAGGTCCATCTCGCCCCTGCTGACCATTTCAGCTATCTCCTGGGGGTTTTTGCCGGTATGCACCATGGCGTTTCCGAGCCACCAGGCGGCGCCCCCCGCAAGCCCCCCGCCCTCTTTGATGTTGTCGACAACTATGTTCGGCAGGGGTGTGCCCATCTCATCAACCTTATCTATGCCAAAAAGCCTGGCTACTGTCCTCTCAACCGCTACGGTGGTATGCAGGTCGATAAAGGCCTGGACGTCCTCGGCGATGTTCCTTGCCGCCTGCCTCGCCCTGTCTATCTTTGAGCGGTCGAGATTGAGCTTGTTCATTTCCATATCCCTCCTCCATTAACTTCAACATAAAGTGACAAAATCTCATCTGCTTCAGAACTGTTACCCGTTACTGGTTGTCAGATACAGACGCCAGTTGGCAGCAACCAGTGGTCAATTGACAGATCACAGAGGACAGTCGGCAGGGAAATGCATTGCATCAGTTATCAGTTACCAGTAATCAGAGCCAGGATAGCACTAAAGGGAAAAAGCCTGTAAGACTAGCCCTAGAGGCTGGGAATTGATAACTAGAAACTGAACTATTGTACCTGTGATCCGTAATCTGTGAACTACGAACTACCAACTACGAACTACTAACCCAGTGCATCATCGCAAAAATGGGACAGAAGAACCGTCCCCATGGCCCAGTATGTCCATGGCTGTGTCGAGTATATCCTCTCTAAGTCCCATCAGCGAGGCAATCTTTATGGCGTCCCTGGGCACCGACGCATCCTCGCCTGCCGGGTACAGCCTAAAATCCATGTGCTTGCGGATGATCTCCACTCCCCGGGAAGGGTCTCCCGCGATTGTACTTTTCAATTCCGCGGTATCGATGCCCTTAAGCCCCCCCACCTGCAGGTGCTTCACACCCTCAAGGTTCCCGATACCGTCAAAGTGGGTTGTTATAATGCATATGCTGTTCTTTCGCACCAGGTACTTCACGATGGCTGCGCATATGGCATGGCCCTCCCTGGGGTTGGTGCCCCTGGCAAGCTCGTCTATCAGAATGAGCCCGTACCGTGAGGATTTGTCCAGGGCTTCTATCATGTCGGACACCTCCGCTCCGAAGGTGCTCAGCCCGGTTTGAACCGACTGGGTATCTCCCATAGAAGCATATACAAAATCCTTCAGCCCCATAAGCATCTCTTCGGCGGGTACGAACATCCCGTACTGGGCCATCAGCACAAGAAGGCCTACCATCTTGAGGGAGACCGATTTTCCCCCCATGTTTGCTCCCGTTATTACGGTTACTCCCTTATCCACGCTTATGCTTACAGGCTGGTATTCCTCATTATCCTCCTTCAGCCTCTCTTCCACCAGAGGGTGCCTGCCGTTCTTAATACTTACCATATCCGCGGCTGTTATTCCTGGTTTTGTGCCCTTGATCTCCCTTGCAAAGTAGGCAAGGGCTATATAAAAGTCTAGAAGTCCTATTCTCCCTGTGTTTGCCAGCAGTTCTTCCCGGTACTCCGCGATCTCTCCCGTCAGCTTTGCCCTGATGTTTTCCTCTTCTTCCTGCTCCATGCCCCTCAAGGTTTCGATCTGCTGCTTGAGGGCATCCATCTCCGGTGTGGGCTTAACCTTGAAGGTTATGTTGATGTAGGATTCCGACAGGTATGAAAGCCCTTCGTATTCTTCTATGGCCTCCAGGAGATCCCGTTGGTTCTTGCTTACGGTTATTTCCCCGCCGGGGCGAAAGTTAAGCCCAAGATCTTCCTGGGCTTTCTTGATAAGCTCCTTCTGTTTCGCTGTGAACTCATTTTCCAGGATGTGCTTCTTCTTCCGAATATGTTTTAAGTCTTCAGAATAGCTGTCGTATATATAAAAGCTTTTGGAGCCGGCATTCTCCGGGTCAAGCAGCCTTTCCAGGCACTCAAGGGGGATAAGGCCGAACTGTTCCGGCAGGCGGGATGTGAAGGGCTCCATCTTTTCATAAAGGTGCCTTACCTGGAATACAAAGGCTTTAAGCTCGAAAAGCTCAACCATGTTGAGGCTTATACCCTTGCCTGCCCTGTGCATGGACTGCCTCAGGTCCTTGACATCATGCATTATGGTCCTTATCTCAATAAAGGTGAGGCGGTTATCCCGTATCAGCTCCAGTATTGTTTCAATCACGTCCAGGTGGTCCCGGAGTTCCTCCTCCCGGCCCCTGGCAAAGGGCTTCATGTCCTTTTTGAACTCCCTGCCGTAGGGAGTAACAGGAAGTATCCGGTCCATTACATAGTTGAAATCAAGTATTCCAAGCACCTTGTCCGGGGCAATCGCCGTCAAGTCATTCACCCCCCTGCATTACGTCGAAGACCTTAACCGGATACAGTGTTTCCCTCATCTTCTCCAGAAAAACTCCCGGGTCAAAGTAGTAGCCCTGGGGGGCGTAAGGGTTCACCGTCACCGCAAGGAGATTGATGCTGTCAACCACCTCAACCCTTACCCCCATTTTAATAAACATCTGCCATTCCATGGGTTCTATAAAAATCCTTGTTGCATCCCTTACCACCAGGGAGACCTTTGATTTATCCCCGACAGCGCCGGCAATATCCTTCAGAGCGCTGCCCGGGAGGGACCCTCCGAGGACAACGTACGCCGTATCTTCATCTATCTGCCGGGAGATGTACGGCCCGCACCGGAGGGCCGTCTTAACTTCCAACGGGTCCACTCTGCCTTCCCTCGATATGAGGGCATACTCCCTTCGGTCTGTTATCTCGTCCGCCCTGGCCAGGACATCCCCGTCCTGTACCTGCGGCAGTGAAAACAGGTCTGCGACGTGGGCGGTGATATCTATGACCTTATCCATATCCCTTGACACCACGGCACCGGTGGATATAATCACCCCGTCGGTCACCGAAGGCGACGCCGATGAAACCCTGTTCAATGCTCCATCCACAAGAATCAAGCCGCATCCCATTTCTGCCAGCCGGTCTATTATCATTTTCATTTCACTGTTGGTATCGGGACCGGCCAGCTGAACGTAGCCGCTGCTCATAACCCTTGCAATTACCACCGGACCCAGAGATGTTGCCATGCCGGTCACTTCCACAATCTCGGCAGAAACCTTCTCCTCCTCCAGAAGTCTTTGAGCTGTTGCAATGACTGTGCCCCTGTGGGCGTAGATAGGGGGTTTGCGGGTGCTGGTAACGAGGTCAAGCCTTTCTCCGTCCCTGCCGGTGGAGGTTAGGCCAAGGCTTATACCCCTGTCATGCGCCTTTTCGATGATGTAGTTGAGGGTTACCGTCTTTCCGGCGTTTTTGGCGGTTCCGATAACGGAGACGCTCCTGTGGTTCCCCCTCAATATTATGTCAATCAACTGCACACAAAACAGCTCCTTTAATGATGTCTTTTCTTCCTTTCCAGGCCTTCCGGCTCAAGGGCAACCTGATTGCCCTGAAGGAGCCCGGCTACGCCTGTTATCTTCCTTTGTGCGCGGCAGTCTTCACACTGGCACTGTTCGCTTACGAACTCCGGTTCGGTATAGGTGGTGATTACGCCTTCATAGTTGCGAAGCACAACCCGTTTATCCGACATGGAAATCAGGTACTGGGGCATTACCGGTATTTTGCCGCCGCCTCCCGGCGCGTCAACCACAAAGGTGGGTACCGCAAATCCGGAGGTGTGCCCCCTGAGGCCTTCTATTATTTCTATGCCCTTCGATACCTTTGTCCTGAAGTGCTCTATGCCGAGGGACAGGTCGCACTGGTAAATGTAGTAGGGCCTTACCCTCATCTTGACCAGTTCATGGACCAGCCTTCTCATTATATGGACGCAGTCGTTGACTCCCCTGAGCAGGACCGACTGGTTGCCCAGCGGAACGCCGGCGTCTGCCAGCAGCCTGCACGCTTCCATGGAGGCCGGGGTGACTTCCTTGGGATGGTTGAAGTGGGTGTTGAGCCACACCGGATGGTATTTCCTGAGCATGTCGACAAGTTCGGGTGTAATCCTCTGCGGCATTACTACCGGTGTCCTGCTCCCTATCCTTACAATTTCCACATGGGGAATCTTCCTCAGGCTTTTCAGTATGAATTCCAGCTTGTCGTCGGATATCAGAAGCCCGTCTCCCCCGGATATCAGTACATCCCTGACCTGGGGGGTATTCTTGATGTATTCTATAGCCTTTTCGATCCGCTCCATAGGCATCGCCATATCGGTCTGTCCGGCAAACCTTCTCCTGGTGCAGTGCCTGCAGTACATTGAGCACTGGTCGGTCACCAGCAGCAGCACCCTGTCCGGGTAGCGGTGGGTAAGCCCGTCAACCGGAGAGTCGGTATCCTCGTGGAGGGGGTCCTCCATATCGGCCTTGCCCCTGTGCAGTTCGAAGGAAGTGGGTACCGCCTGTTTCCTTACCGGGCATTCCGGGTCGTTGGGGTCCATCAGGGAAGCATAGTATGGGGTTATGCCCATCCTCAGGAGCGCAAGGCTTTCATCGATGGCCTTTTCTTCCTCCGGAGCAAGGTTTATCACCTTTTTCAGCTGCTCTACGGTTGTTACCCTGTTTTTTACCTGCCACTGCCAGTCGTTCCACTGCTCGTCGGTAACATCCCTGAAAAGCTCTATTTCCTTGAAATATCTCACCAAAATACGCCTCCTAAACATAAAGTTCTTCAAATATCTTTCTTAACAGGTTGCTTTCCCTCATAAGGTTGAGGGTTATTTCCGCGTGCCCTCTGCTGTAACCGTTGCCGATTATCATGTTGACGTCCTTGCCGACGCCTTCGGCTCCGAGGGCCGCGGCGGTAAAGCTTGTTGCCATGCTGAAGAAGTATATGGTGCCGTCATCCCTTGTGGCAAGGATGCTCGACATTTCGGTGTTGGGTATGTTTACGCAGTTTATTGTTACGTCGGCCATCCTGCCTCCGGTAACCTCGCTCACCTTTTCCATTACTTCAACCGGCTTTGTTGCGTCCACCTGCATCACTATGTCCGCAAGGCCGGAACTCTTGAGCCTTTCGGTACTTGACGGGCTGTGACCCGTCGCGATAACCTTACCTGTGATGCCTGCCCTTTTTTTGGCCTCATAGCAGCAGAGCATTCCTGATTTGCCTCCGCCCCCGATAACCAGCACGGTATCCCCGGGCTTAACCAGCTTTGCAGTCTGTGCGGGCGCCCCTGCCACATCAAGGACTGCGAGGGCCAGCGTCTGGGGCATGTCTTCGGGCAGCTTGGCGTATATTCCGCTTTCAAACAGGATTGCCTTGCCCTCTATGTCGACCTGGTCGACGTCCTTCCTTATTTCCTTGATCCTGTCTATCCTCAGTGGAGTCAGTGAAAGGGAAACCAGCGTAGCGATTTTGTCCCCTGCCCTGAGGTCTGTTTTGCCTTCAAGGGCGGGTCCTATCTTTTCTACGGTTCCTATGAGCATCCCCCCGGACCCGGTGACAGGGTTATGGTGCTTGCCCCTTTTCGATACTATGTCCAGCATGGTTTCGGCGATCTTTTTACCGTCGCCGCCCGCTTCTTTCTTGATCTGGGTAAAGCTGGCGGAATCCACGTTAAGGGTATGTACATCTATCAGAATTTCGTTATCGTAGATCTCCATTGAATTATCAATCTTCCAGGCCGGTTGGGGAAGTACCCCCTTTGGCTCTAGCACTCTATGCGTCCCGTATTTGCATCCCTTTTTCATCTTCATTCCTCCTTCACATTTATTATTATCCTATAATATGCAATATATATGCCATATTACTGGGACATGGGGACGGTTCTTTCCTGTCCCATTTGGGATGCGGATGGACGCGGGGACGGTTGTGCGGCAAATTGAGAACCGTCCCCATTGTCGCATTGTCGCGCCATCTCCCTGCCGCCTTTGCCTGCCGGGAAACCGGCGGGGTTACTTTATGCCGTACTTTGCCATCTTGTACTGGAGCGTCTGGCGGGGTATATCCAGCTTCTCCGCTGCCTTTGTGATATTCATATCACATGTTCCCAGGGCGTTATATATCATTTCCTTCTCCACCTGTTCAAGGGTATCCTTCAGTGAAAGGTGCCTGTCCTTCATGGCTATATCGCTCTTGAAATATTCGTTGAAACCGTGCGGAAGGTCAGCGGCGCCCAGGGTGTCACCCTCGATTATGTTCATTGCGCCCTCGATGACGTGCTGCAGTTCCCTGACGTTGCCGGGCCATGAATAGGCATAGAACATGTCCCTTACCTTCGGTTCTATTTCCCTGATGCCCTTGTCCATGGTGCGGTTGTACACCTGTATGAAGTGGTCTGTCAGCAGGGGGATGTCATCCTTCCTTTCCCGGAGCGGGGGAACCCTCAGAGAAACAACGTTCAGCCTGTAGTACAGGTCCTCCCTCAGGTGCCTCGCCTTGACGGCATCGAGGGGATTCTTGCTGGTGGCGGCGATTATCCTTACATCCACATACACGGTGTCCAGGTCACCGATTCTCCTCACACAGCCGTCCTGGAGCACCCTGAGAAGCTTCGCCTGAAGTTCGACGGGCATTGAATCTATCTCGTCAAGGAATAGTGTGCCCCCGTCGGCCAGCTCAAACAGCCCGGGCCTGTTATCGGCTCCGGTAAAGCTGCCCTTGACGGTGCCGAAGAGTATGCCCTCCAGAAGGGTTGCCGGGAGGGCGGCGCAGTTCTGGGCAATAAAGGGTTTCTTCCTCCGGGAGCTTGCGTTGTGCACGGCGTGAACGAACAATTCCTTTCCGGTGCCCGTTTCGCCGTATACCATGATGGGGGATGAGGTTTGGGACGCTTTGAACGCCAGGGATTTGAGTTCAAGTATCTGCCTGTTTTGGCCCACAATATCCATAAAGGTGTATACAGCTTTGTTTCCGTTTTTTTTGTCCTTTATACTCCTGCTCCCGTCCCCAACCAGCTCCGCTTCCAGGTCGACTATCCTCTCGGAAAGCTTCTTGACCTGTGTTATATCCCTTGAAATTTCCACGGCGCCCTTAATCCTGCCCTTTACCTTTATGGGCAGTGTGGTGTTGATTGTGGTGATTTTTTTGCCTTTGTAGTTTATGAAGGTTTGCTGGTTGTCTATTATGGGTTGTCCGGTTTCCAGAACCTTTAAAATTGTACTGGTATCATGGTCAAGGGAGGGGTAGATCTCAAGTATGTGCCTGCCTATCGCCCTCTCCCTGTTTACATCGTCGAGATAGGCAACGTGCTTGTTGCAGTACACTATCCTCCCTCTGCTGTCCACCACCTGGATGCCTGAATCGACGTAATCAAGGAATTCTTTAAAATTTTCGCTGGAAAGCTGCTCCAACATTAAAAACCCTCCCTCTCGCTAGTTTTTCAGCATATATAATGCCGATTTTTGGGCTGCTGCTTCCTAAAAAAGGCGCCTCTGGCGCTCCGCTAGGGAACCCTAGGTTCCCTTCGGCGGTTGCCAGGGCAACCTGAGCACCCTCCTGAAACCGGCGGGGAACCTTTCCCCTGCACCCCTTCCTTTTTTAGGCATAGGAAGATATACTTTCTTATGCCTAAAAAAGGCGCCTCAGGCGCCTTTTCATTACATTCTTTCGGGTGCCGATACGGACAGCAGATCAAGTACGTTCCTGATAACGATCCTTGTTGCCTCAATCAAGGCAATTCTTGCCCTCATCAGACTTTCATCATCCACCATAACCCTGCAGGAATTGTAGAAGGTGTGGAACAGCGACGCCACCTCCAGGACATACCGGGTAATCCTGGTGGGTTCTATGGTCTGGGCGGCCTTGGTTATCTCTTCGGGAAGCTCGGCGAGCTTCTTCATAAGGTCTATCTCGGTCTCTTCCTTAAGAAGGGTCAGGTTTATGCTGTCAATCGCCGGAATTGCTATGCCTTCCTGGGCTATCTGACTGAGTATGCTGCATATCCTCGCATGGGCGTACTGCACATAAAACACAGGATTTTCATTGGATTTCTCCACAGCAAGGTCCAGGTCAAAATCGAGGTGGGTATCGGCGGAACGCAGGTTGAAGAAAAACCTTGCCGCATCCCTTCCAACCTCTTCAATCAAGTCCGCAAGGG
Source organism: Bacillota bacterium (assembly GCA_013540605.1). Classification (GTDB taxonomy): domain Bacteria; phylum Bacillota; class Clostridia; order Ch29; family Ch29; genus Ch29. The sequence continues at coordinate 65,422 of JABVCK010000006.1, read as the reverse complement.
TTATTGTCTGGCCCTTCCTCTTGGACATCCGGGCTACTTCGCCGTTTCTCAGAAGCCTGACCAATTGCATAATAATGATGTCCAGCCTGTCGGGGTCTACCCCAATAGCTTCCATAGCGCCCTTCATCCTCGGAACGTGGCCGTGATGGTCTGCACCCCAGATGTTTATTACCCAGTCGTATTCCCTTGTTATAAACTTGTTCCTGTGGTATGCGATGTCCCCGGCAAAGTAGGTGGGTATGCCGTTGCTTCGCACCAGGACTTCGTCCTTATCCACACCGAACAGGGAGGCCTTGAACCATATGGCTCCGTCAAGCTCGTAGGTATAGCCCCTGTCCTTCAGCAGTTCTACGGTATCCATTATCTCGTTGCTGTCATACAGAGATTGTTCTGAAAACCAAATATCAAAATTAACCCCAAAATCCCCAAGATCCTTTTTTATCTTTTCGAGATTCTTCCTTAGCGCATATTCGGTAAAAATTTTCTGCCTCTCCTCGGAGTCCGCGTTCAGGTACTTATCCCCTTCCCTGCTGATCAGGTCCTGCATGTGCTCGACCACATCCTGCCCCTGGTATCCCCCTTCGGGGAGCTCCGCATCCTGTCCGAGGAGCTGAAGGTACCTGGCTTCGAGGGATTTGCCGAACTTTTCGATCTGGTTTCCGGCATCGTTGATGTAAAATTCCCGCGTTACATCGTATCCCGCCGCATCCAGGACTGCCGCAAGCGTGTCCCCCAGGGCGGCTCCCCTGGCATTGCCCATATGCATCGGCCCGGTAGGATTAGCGCTTACAAATTCGACCATAACTTTTTTGCCCTCTCCTATATCAACCCTGCCGTACTCTTGCTTCTCATTGTGTATGATCTCTACCGTCTTGTACAGCCACATATTGTTGAGCCGGAAGTTTATAAAGCCCGGGCCTGCTATTTCAATGCTTTCTACATATGTACCGCCATAGTCTGAGTTTTCAACTATATCCTGGGCTATTGCCCTTGGATTCTTTTTAGCCTGTTTTGTAAGCACCATGGCTATATTTGTGGCGAAATCGCCGTGGGTCTTTTCCCTGGGCACTTCCACCAGTATATCCGGGACCTCTTCTATGGCAAGTATACCCTTCTCAATACACTTGTTTATCGCATCGCCCACAATCTCCTTTATCTGCTCTGTTATCTTCTGCACCATATTCATAGTTGTGTTACCTCCTCATATTATGGAGTCTACACCTGCCTTTACCGAATAAATATATTATATATATTACTATCCTCTTATTCAAGATTATTATAACCATCACAGCCAGTTATTAACATTCTGCAGTGGCCTATTCAATTACCCATTTCATCCTGTAGTCTTCGATTATCGTGGTGAGGACGCCCTCGTTGGTCAGGTATGCCAGGTAGGCCGAGATGCAGGACTGGCTCAGGTAATACTGGCTTACATTCAGGTCCACCCCATACTCGCTGCATACCAGAGCGATTATCTCCTCCCGGCTCATGGGCACCGTGAGCTTCTGCTTCAGCATATCTATTGTATTCTCAATCGCCCGGAGGTTAACATCCACCTCTCCTTTTATTTCTGTAATGCACTCGCCGTGGCAAGGGAGGTAAAATTCATAGTCGGTTTGTTTGAGCCTGTTTAATGTGTCTATGGTGTCTCTGAGATTTGTAAAATAGGGCAGCTTGTACTTGTCGACTATAGCGGAGGAAAAGAAGGCGTCAGCGGTAAAAAGCACCCCATCCGGTGTAGCTATGCCGATCTGGCCGGGGCTGTGCCCCTTCAGGTCTATGATTTCTATAGTCCTTTCCCCGAGGTCCAGCACCCCCGGTTCTATAACCCTGTCAACCCTGCTCTCTTTCCCCATAAGAAACTTGTTCTGAAGCTTCTTCAGGGGATGGGCTGAAAACAGGTAGAAGGGCTCCAGGTAAGGATTGCTGATGATGGCCGCTTCTATCTGGGTTGCCATCACCTCCGCCCCGGTCCGCTTTATAAGGAATCTGTTCCCCCCAAAATGGTCCGCATGGGAGTGGGTGTTTATTATGCTGCTTGCCTCCAGTCCTTCCCCCTCCAGGGTTTTGAATATCTTCCTTCCGGAATCGTCATCATTGCCCGTATCTATTATTACGCAGTTTCTGTCTTCGTATATGTACACTCCCGCATTCACAGGGCCTTTTATGTAGTAGGTGTCGCCTTTTATCCTTTGCAAAAGTTCTCCCATGGTTTTCTCCTTTCGTTACATGTTACACCAAGGCGGTGTTTACCTTTTCGGCCCGCCGTTCCAGAGCCAGCTCGATAAGGCTGTCCAGCAGCCTGGAATAGGGCAGCCCAGCAGCCTCCCACAGCTTTGGATACATGCTTATCTTTGTAAAGCCCGGCATCGTGTTTATCTCGTTAATGTATACCTCATCGGTTTTCCTGTGTACAAAAAAGTCTACCCTGGCAAGGCCGCTGCCGTCGATGGCTTTGAAGGCCTCCACCGCCATTTCCCGCACCCTTTGGGTGGCTCTCTCGGATATCTCTGCGGGAATTATCAGTCCGCTCTTGCCGTCATCGAAGTACTTGGCGTGGTAAGAATAGAATTCGTCGGAAGGAATTATCTGCCCTACCACCGACGCCTTCGGGTCATCGTTTCCGAGCACAGAGCATTCCACCTCATGGCCGTCTATAAATTCCTCTACTATTATCTTCCTGTCATACTTTGCTGCCAGTTCAAGGGCCTCCTTGAGTTCTTCCCTGTTGTGGGCCTTTGTTATTCCTACACTGGACCCGAGGTTGGCAGGTTTGACAAATACCGGGTATTCGAACCGCTTTTCCACCCTATCGATGGCAGTACCTAAATCCCCCAGCATTTCCTTCCTCATGAATACCATGTATTCTGCCTGTTTCAGCCCGACCCTGTCAAACAGGTCCTTCGCGTACACCTTATCCATACCCAGAGCGGACGAGAGCACTCCACACCCCACATAGGCAAGCCCGGCAAGTTCAAAGAGTCCCTGTATGGTTCCGTCTTCCCCCATTGGCCCGTGGAGTACAGGAAACGCTACGTCGATATTCTCGGTGGGCATCCTGCTTCCGGCACTCATGAAATTGTAATCGCTTTCTTCGATGGGTATAGCTTCCTTCTCCCATTCCCCGGTTATGATGTTTTCCACAGGGCCCGGATAGTATTTCCAGAAGCCCTGTCTCGTAATCCCGATCTTTATGATATCGTATTTTTCTTTATCCAAAGCCTTTATTATTGATGTGGATGACATTAGAGAAACCTCATGTTCCCCCGATTGCCCACCAAAAATCACAGCAACCCTTGTCTTTTTTTCTTTCAAAGAATCCGCCTCCTTAATATGGGGATATTTCCTTTGACCTATATTAATCATATTCTACATTTATTTTTTTTATTATTCAACAAGCCTGTACATTTTAATCAAAAGAGTAATCAAAATGGGGACATTCATTCAAGGCTAGTTCGCAGATCGCAGTCGGCAGACCGCAGATTTTCAAAGGAAAAACCAGGGGCACTCCCCTGGCTTTTCCTTCTGATCGTTATTTGCTTACGTTTCTCTCTGCTATCTCAATGGCCTTGGCTACTATATTTCCGCAGTCCCTGGATGATACGGAACCCCATCCTTCACTCTTTACAACGTTGTACACACCAAGCTCTTTTGCTATCTCATACTTCAGGTTTTCCGACATCATACCTCTTCTTGCCATTTGAAGACCTCCTCTGCATTATTCTGAAAAGAGACGAATTGTTTTGCGTCTCTCTTCGGAACTTCGCATCTATATTTTTTGCGTTTATCTACGAAATTATAGATGTTAATTTATTGACCTTCAACCATGGAAAAAAAGTATTTTTTTACATGGTCAGGACGCCGTTTTCGCTTTTGATCATCTTTAGAATCCTCTGTTCTTTACCGGTCAGTGCGTTGATATATACAAGAAAATCATCCTCTTCAAACTGGCCCCTGAATTCGTAGCATAGGGCTTCACTCTTGTTTTCAAGAGGGATTAGCGTTAGCTGGGGGGGCAGTTTGATGTCCATCCGCATGCTTATGCTGTCCCTTGCTTCATCGGCAGAGACCTTGGGTTCCGGCAAACTTCTGCTGTGGTGCGCCGTAAGGTACCCCTGCGCCTCGTAACCGATTATCTCGCCGTTGTCCAGGGCCACTTTGACCTTGATCAGGTCGGTGTAAACTACGACCGGCCCGTCCAGATAGGCAAAATTTATTACGGCTATGTTGTCATACCTCATCGAATATGTCGGGACCATATTGTCATAGCCGTTTTGCTTCAGGAAATCCTTTGCCTTCTCAACAGCCTGGTTCGGTGAAATGTTTACGCTGTTCACGTCCCTCTGGTTAAGCATCCACACAACATGCCCGCCTTTGCGGCTGATATCCATATATATCCTGTTGCCGTCCTCGGTGGTAATGTCCAAACCGTAGGTTTTGATGCTGCCGTTCCCGTTGCTTCTCTTATCCACCACGCGGATTTTCTCGCCCTTCAGAAAATCTCTTGCTATTTCGACTGCCCTTTGGTAGTCTATGCCGGCCCCGGTCAACCCCTTGGGCTCTATGTCCTGAATGTGCTCGGAAAAGGGCCCGTCGTATATGAGGGTGGGATAATCCACCAGCTGCTGTTCTATCCTGGAGAATTCCTGGTTGATTATGTTGTCCGACACCCTTGCAAGACGTGCATTGCCTTCAACCCTCATTTCTCCGAGGTTAACCCGTTTATTCTGTATCTCCGTTCTCAGCTTCTGCAGCTCCACGGCCAGGTAACCGGCATAGTTATGGAGCTTTTCGAGGTTGTCCCAGTCCTCCGACGAAGCCGGAGTCCCGTCTATGTTCTTCTTGGTAAGGCTGTAGCTGTAATCCCCTACCTGGGTAAGGAATTTCGAAGTATTGCTCAGGGTAAGGTGGGATATGGGCAGTTGATTGAGCTTTTCCTGCGCAGACAGTGACTGCCGCCATATATCCGAAAAAAGAATAAGGCTTTGGCTGGGTGAAGCCGTCACCATCGTCTTGGCCAGGTCAACCTCGATGGTCTCCACATGGTCAATGAGGTCATAAAACATCCTGTTGTACTGGTTCTGCAAAAAAATCCTGTATTCCTGTTTCTGGGTGTACTGGCTGTACCCCCACGCACCGGAGGCAGCCAGTCCTAAAATCAGCAAGGCCAGGACCATTCTGTTCCTTCTCAAATTCTCTCACTTCCTTCCTGGTTAAGATTCATTTGGCAAACCTGTGCTTACCGATAACCGTTATGACAGGTCTTGAATAAATCCATTGGTTTGTGGTCTTAGCCGGGTTGTAGTAGTATATGGCCCCCCCCGACGGGTCCCAGCCGTTCAGAGCGTCCCTGGCGGCTTTGAGGGCGGTGTCGCCGGGGTTCATGTATATCTGCCCGTCAGATACGGCGGTAAATGCGCCGGGCTGGAATATTACTCCGGGGATGGTGTTGGGAAAGGATGGGTGATTGACCCTGTTCAGGATAACCGCCCCCACGGCAACCTGTCCTATATAGGGCTCTCCCCTTGCTTCTCCGTGTATGGCCTGCGCCAGCAGGTAGGTGTTGTCCCTGCCGGATGCTCCCCGGGTAGTCTGGTACTTAGTTTCTGCCACAGGTATCCCCAGGGCTCTCTTTGTGGCATCTCCCACCACCCCGTCTACAGCCAGACCGTTCTTTGCCTGGAATTTCCTTACCGCGCTGTAGGTCTTGGCACCGTATATGCCGTCAACCACACCGTCATAATAGCCCCAGTTCTTCAGCCTCTTCTGGACTTCTATGACCTCGTTTCCCCTAGAACCCCAGTAAAGATTGGCTGTCTCCACCGACTGTCTTATATATATCGAATAACCTATATTCAGAATAAACACCAATGCCAGAACTAGCGATAGCATCATAACTGCCTTTTTCAACTGTTTTTCCTCCCTTCGCATGGCTTCACGTTTATTTTCTGTAATTAGAAAGTGCATTATTCAGCATCGGCTATTCATTTTTGAAGCGTTCTGATAATATATTAGTAGACAAGTTTAAGGAGGCATCTGTTATGGATGTGTTGATTCTCTCGGTATCGGCGGGCGGAGGCCATATTAAAGCCGCCCAGGTGATAAAGAAGTCCATGGAATCCCTGGAAAAAAATATAGACATAGAAATAATTGACTGGCTAAAATATATAAATCCCGTTGTGGATAAGGTGGTAATAGGGGGATATATAGGAACTTTAAAGGCGAGTCCCACCCTTTACGAAAAGCTTTACAATATGGCTGAAAAGGAGGAAGGCATCTCGGATATCAGCCTTACAATAAACCGCCTGCTGGCGCTGAAGATGGAAGGCCTGCTTCACAGCAGGAACCCAAAGATAGTGGTCTGCACACACCCCTTTCCCCTTGAGGTGATATGCTACCTTAAACGCAAAAACAACCTTGCCTGCAGGGTTGTGTCCCTGCTGACCGACTACGCGCCCCACAGTTTCTGGATCAGGGACGGAGTGGATTTCTATATTATTGCAAATGAAGACCTGATTTATGAGATGGAATGGAAGGGTGTGGACAGGAGAAGGATATACCCCCTGGGCATTCCCATAGATGAGGGCTTTGCCCAAAGCTATGATACTGCGCAGGTCAGAGCTTCTCTGGGTCTCGATGTAAACAGGACAACCCTTTTGATCATGGGAGGAAGCCTCGGCATGGGGGAAGTCAAAGAGGTGTTCAAGAGCCTCATTCGGAGTTCCCTTGATATCCAGATAATTGTGGTGTGCGGGAAAAACAGGAGGCTGAGGGATGCCCTCCAGTCGATAGCCCCACCGTCATCCAAGCCCAGCGTAATACTGGGTTATACCGAGGATATACCAAAGGTAATGGCGGCATCCGACCTATTGATTACAAAACCAGGAGGCCTTACTATAAGCGAGGCTATGGCGATGAGACTTCCCATCGCAATTATTTCACCTATACCGGGCCAGGAGGAAAGAAATGCCCAGTACCTGATGAACAGCGGTATGGCAATCAGGTTTAAAAGCAAGGACTATGTGGAGGGAGTTATACGACAGCTTCTGGACTCACCTGTCCGGTTGAGTCATATGAAGGAAATCGCGGGGAGCAAGGCAAAGCCTCACTCCACCAGGGATATATGCAATTTGTTCATTGATATAGTTCGTAGTTCGTAGTTGGTAGTTCGTAGTTAGCAGATCGCAGATGCAAAAATTCAGTTTCTAGTTCCCAGTTATCAGTTCTCAGTCTCTAGGGTTAGTCTTATAAGCCTTTTCCATTAAGCACTACCCTATGTACTGGCAACTGGCATCTGGGAACTGATAACTAGTCACTGGCCACTGGTTTACTCACGGCCGAGCACCAGTATCCTGTTCACATAGGGGTCCTGGGTGCCCTGCAGCATGCAGTTCTCAGCCTTAAGCAGCTTTACATACTCGACAATCTCGGCTGTAATCATTTCACCGGGCGTTACCACCGGTATTCCGGGAGGATATGCCATTATGCTCTCCCCGCTTACCGAGCCCACCGCTTCCTCCAGCGCAACCGACTTTTTGCTGCTGTAGTACGCATCCCTCGGGGATACTATGATTTCAGGGTTTTTCAGCATAGCCCTGGTAATCCTTCTTACATGGCCGTTCCTGTATTTCCCGGCCATATCCCTGATGGCGTCCACCAGGGCTTCGACCGACCTCTGCGTGTCCCCGACCGCAGCTATTGCAAGGATGTTGTACATGTCCGCAAGCTCAACCTGTATATTGTACTCACGCCTGAGTATCTTTTCCGCTTCATAGCCGGAAAGGCCGAGCCCTCTGACGTTTACCCCCAGCTTTGTCTCGTCGAAATCAAATACCCCCGGCGATCCCACCAGTTCCTTGCCGAAGGCATAGAGCCCGTCCACCTTGTTTATTTCATCCCTAGCCCACCTAACGTACCCAAGCACCTCCGAGAGTATGGCCTCGCCCCTGGTGGCCAGCTGCTTCCTCGCTATATCCACCGATGTCATCAGGAGATAGGACGCGCTCGTGGTCTGGGTGAGATTCAGCGTAGTCTTCATGTAGTCGGCATCCAGTATGCTGTCGTTCAAAAGCAGAAGAGAGCTTTGTGTCAGGGACCCCCCTGTTTTGTGGGTGCTGACGGCGCTGGCGTCCGCTCCGAGCCGCATGGCTCCTGCCGGAAGCTCGGGATGAAAGGGAAAGTGGGCCCCATGGGCTTCGTCCGCCAGGACCACCATTTCATATTCCCTGGCCAATTCTATCACGGAGGATAAATCCGATACCGCGCCATAATAGGTAGGGTGTATTATAAATATAGCCTTGGCGTCCGGGTACTGCTCAATGGCCTGTTTCACGCTGTCGGCTGAAACTCCCATGGCAATACCCAGGTCCTCGTCTATCTCAGGCTGTATATAGATTGGAACGGCCCCGCTGAGTATCAATCCCGCAATAGCCGATTTGTGCGCATTGCGGGGCAGTATAATCTTATCTCCGGGTCTGCAGGCCGCCATAATCATGGCCTGTACACCGGAGGTGGTACCATTGACAAGAAAAAAAGCGTTGGTTGCGCCGTATGCCCGCGCAGCCAGTTCTTCCGCTTCCTTGATTACCCCGATGGGGTTGCATATATTATCAAGACATTCCATTGCGTTGACATCGATCTCAAGCACCTTTCTGCCCACATATTCCGCTAATTCGGGCAGCCCTACGCCGTGCTTGTGCCCCGGAACGTCGAAGGGTATTACTCCCCTGGAATGATAGTCCTTTAGTGCTTCAAACAGCGGCGCTCTGTTTTGCGCGTTCTGTACGCTGTTTTTCATATCTACCTCCCCCTTTCATAAATTGGGGACATTCCTTCAAGGTGCTAGGTCCTAGATGCTAGCCACTGACCACTGATAGGAGGTGTGTCCCCTTTCATTAAAGTCACTAATATATTATTACAACACAAATCTTTTCTAATTTCAATAGGCAAACAGAACTGTCACGGGGACAATAAAAATGCGGCAAGAAAGAACCGTCCCCTGTCGCACGGGAGCACGGGAGCAAGAAAAATGGGACAGGAAGAACCGTCCCCCTGTCCCGTTAGCGCCCGAATACGTGGGCGAGCTTTATTTTTGACATGTTTATAAGCTCGATAATCTTGAAGCGCACCTTGACGGGAACCTCATCCATATTCTGAGAACTCATAAGGATTTCGAACTCTTCTTCGGTGAGCATATCCCTTACCCTCTCCTGGTCCTTGGCAAAGGCAACCGCGTTCTTCGTATCCACGAAGCACAGGGGCGGGAACATCACGCACCACCAGTTTGCCCCATTCCCATCACCTATAAAGACCCGGAGGGCGTCATATTTTCCGGCAGGCAGCGCAAGGTTTCCGTAGAGCTTGGTAGGGAACTCAAAACGGCCGGTTTCAGCCTTTACGCCGTAGGATGCATTATGCGCGGCCACCTCATCCGATGCTACGGTTTCGATCAGCTCCATGTTGTCCCGGAGAAAATCCAGCACCTCTTGTTTGCTCTCCATACCCGCAACCCGGTCTCCTATCTCCTTAACCAGCCTGTCCCTGACATCGTTTTTCAGGGCCTGGTCCCGGGGAGAATCGCTGTTGGCTATTACGTGAAGCCGCAGCAGGTTATCCACCATGAGGTCCTGCTGGTAGGTTACCCTTCCTATGTATAAACCGGCTGTAATCACCAAGAAAACAAGTATGATTATTCCTGCTCTTTTCAAATTTATCACCCTCGTAATAAAATATAGATCGCAGTCGGCAGATCGCAGATCGCAGGTGCTAGTCACTGACCACTGACCACTGGTAACTGATAACTGCCGACTTTATTGTTAGTATTTACAAGGACGGCTTCTTTTAAACATTTACTTTGTTATTCCGATTCTCCTTATCTTAATATCGCTGGAAAAGAGCATTTTGACTTCAGGGAAGATTTCCTCCCAGTCCTTCCCAACCTCATCGTATATTTCAGGGTGGTACTTTCTCAGGTATTCACTAAAACCCCATATATCGACACCGAACTGGTGCTGCAGCTTATCCATAACACCGGTGCATTCAGCCACAACCTCTTCTTCTATGGCTTTTTCGATGCTTTTTATGAATTTGTCGTCCATTAACTCCTGTTTTTCAGCAAACTTATACCCGACTATGTTCCCCTCACCCTTGAGCAATATGTGCATACGCAGGTTGCCCCCCGCATCATGCTGTATCTTTATCTCCCGCCCTGCCTCGGTTATCTCGTAGGGAACGGGTATATCATCGACATATACTGTAATTATGCCGCCCCGTACCATATTGTCGATCCACTGGACGGCCCTTGTCTCGATTTCCCCGAGCCAGCCCGCATGCCTGTAGTCCTTTATCACGCAGCTTCCCGCAACGGCAAGCTCCCTCTCCCTCATTACCAGCCGGGGCGCCAGGGCATCCCCGTGAATATCCAGCGACCTCAGTACATCTCCGAGCTTCTTCTGGTGAAACCGGGAGGAGCGCGCGCTTGTCTCGAATATCTTCTCTATGTAGGTGCCTATGATCGGCTCGACCAGGGGCTCTATGAACAAAGCCTGCTGGGCCTTGCCCTCCACTACTATGAAATATACGTTCCGGCTTATTTCGGAGTTTCTGTCCATGTCGTCCAAAACCTCCATAAACAGCTGCCTGTCCGCGGCCAGCCCTTCCCCTACGAGGACAGCCTTCAGATGTCCCAGGAATATGTCCTTGCTCATGCTGATGGCCAGCTGACTCAGACACTCGTATATGTCTGGGCCTACGGTGGACATCGGAAACTTCATATCCTCGGGGATAAGCCCTCCCTTCCCTCCCAGCAGGCCTACGTTCGGGTACACTATGGACACCACTATCCTGTTTCGCCTGCTGTCGGCAGGGTACTCCTTCGGGGTCATGCCCTGCTGCTCCTCCTCCGCACCCTGCTCTTCCACCCTGGCCTTTTCTTCTTCGCTGTATTCGAACTTGTCGATGGCGAGTGCCAGCACAAAGGCCCGGTCGTCTATCTCGACCTTATCCCAGCACCCTGAAATGCCTGCGGCCAACGCTATAACCAAAACCAGACTAGTCATTCTTCGCGGCAGGTTTTTCAACATCCTTCCCCTCCTTCGGCTTTATGCCCCTGAGCTTTGCCAATACGTACAGCCCCACGGGAAAGATGAACCCGAAGGGAATGCCCAGATACATGGAGAACATATCCAGGAAGTCGTAAACCTTCGCCACGTTGTCGGGAACAAGGGAGAAGAAGTATATCACCGGGGCCAGGGGCAGCACCAGCAGGCTGTGGTCCTTCAGTTTCAACATGCGGCTGAGGGTCAGTACGGCGCCGTAGTAAAACCCCGACAGTGTCATGAAGATGGATACAACCCAGATGCTCATGATGAAACCGTGTATGTTCTCTAGAAACGCCCCGGGAACCTTGATCAGCCTGAATATGGCTAAGGAAGGCCAGATAATCTTTTTGACCTCATGGATTCCGAGCACGCTTACGGTTGATATGACAACCGCCAGGTAGAACACCATTATCAGAGGCATGGCGATCAGCATGGCCTTGCCTGCATCCTTTGGCCTTTTCATATAGACCTGCAGGAGCAGGGCCAGCTCGAAGCCCAGGTAACTGGTTGTGACCACTGCAGCCCCGGACAGCAGCTTTAGAGGCGAGGTCCTCAGCACCGGCAGCAGGTTGTCATACTTCATCTGACCCACAGCCGGAAGCAGGAACAAAAAGTAGGGTATTATTATAGCCGGTACAAGGAGTTCCGCCATACGGCCCATGGAAGCCACTCCCTGCCTGACCATGTATGCGGATGTCAGCAGAAAGGTGGCGGCAATGACCTCGGTGGGCGTCCTGTCGAGAAGGAACTGCTTCAAAACCTCCGCAAAAACCCTTACCTCGAAGGCGCAGAAAAAAAGAAAATAGAGGATAAAACCGAGGCTGTACAGTATGCCAAGGGGTGTGGTCAGCAGCGTCTTGCTGTATTCGACGACGGACTGGCCCGGGAATAGGTCCCCCAGCCTGGTTATAATAAAAGCGACTATGGTTGATACAATGCCTCCGATTATTATCAGCGCCCATCCGTCGGGTCCCGCCTCTTCGGTGACTTCCCGGGGAAGGCTGAGAATTCCTATACCTATGATTAAAGATATCATGATGGCAACAAGCTGGTTTGAGGTTATCTTCTCATCGTTTCTTGCCATTTTCGCTCTTGCCTCCCTTCCCCGGCCCTTCCCGCCTTTTGTCCCGCAGCCTCACATCGTTCCCTCCGCTCAGGCTTTCCGGCCTCTTTTGCATTGATATCCTGGGCGCCTTTATGAAGGAATCCTTCAGTTCATAGTAGGGGGTACCCACCAGCGGAGAAAGGTATGGAACCCCAAAGCTCTTCAGAGAGCATAGGTGTACAAGCGTTATAAGTATGCCTATCATGATGCCGTACAGCCCTAGTATTAAAGCCAGGAGCATAAGCATGAACCGGAGCAGCCTGAAGGGTATCGCTATGTTGTAGGATGATATGGTAAAGGAGGCTATGGCCGTCAGCGAGACTATGATTACCATTATAGGACTGACGAGGCCGGCGTCAACCGCTGCGGTCCCGATGACCAGACCTCCCACGATGCCGATGGTCTGCCCTATCGGCCCTGGCAGCCGGATGCCCGCTTCCCTGAGCAGCTCCAGCGTTGCTTCCATAAGTAACGCTTCAATAAAGGCGGGGAAGGGTACGGTGCTTCTGGTCCCTGCAATGTAAAGCGCCAGATCGGTAGGTATCAGCCCCGGGTGATAGGAGGTTATCGCAATATAAACAGCAGGAAACAGATATGAGACCGATGCCGATACGTATCTCAGCAGCCTTATCGCCGATGCGACGAACCACCTCTCGTAATAGTCCTCCGATGCCTGGAATAGTATGTTCAAGGTAGCGGGAACCAGCAGGACGAAGGGGGTGTTGTCGCATATTATGGCGACTCTCCCTTCTAGAAGGGCTGCGGCAACCTTGTCCGGCCTTTCGGTATTCTGAACCTGCGGAAAGGGAGAAAACCAGTTGTCCTCGATCATCTGCTCGATGTACCCGCTGTCCATAACTCCATCAATATCAATGGCTTCAAGCCTTCGGTTCACCTCCTCCAGCACGCCCCTGTTGACTATGTTGTCCATGTACGCAACGGCTATATCCGTCTTTGACTGTTTCCCCATCTGCAGCTGCTTTATCTTAAGGTTGGGGTCCTTTAGCCTTCTCCTGAGCAGCGAAGTATTGATCCTGAGGGTCTCGCTGAACCCCTCCCGAGGTCCCCTTACGACCGATTCGGTCTGGGGTTCCTGGACGCCTCTGTTGGTCCAGCCCTTTGACCCGATTACTATTACCTTCCTGTACCCGTCCACAAGCAAAAGGGTATCGCCCGAAAGCAGCGAAGTCATTGCCTTGTCCAGGTATTCCTCCTCTTTAACCTCTCCCGAGGTAACAGCTCCCTTCAGTGTAAGGGAATAAATATTGTCCGAGAACAGTCCGGGAGAAGGCCTTGACCGGGTGACCTCCAACATCAGGGATTTGAGTATCTCCTCATTGATAAGGAATTTGTCCACCATTCCATCGACATAGATTATGGCAAAACCATACTGGGACTTGCTGCCGACACTGAATTCCCTGTATACCACATCGTCACAGTCCTTGAGCCTTTCTTTGAAAAACTGCAGGTTTTTTCTGAGGTCCGCAAACCCCTTCTCCCTGGGCATTTCTTTTGTATCATCCTTTTTCTTTGGCTTAAACAGTTTATTTAAAAGGTCCATCCATGTCCTCCTATGCCAGTTTGACAAGAATAAACAGCCCGATACCCCCCAGAAAATATAGGGCTCCGATTAAGCGGGCGAGTATTTCTTCCTTTTTTGATTCTTCCTTTCTCAGCCTCTGCCCGTCAAAGAAAAATTCAAATATACCCGTTCCAGCGGTGAGCAGAAACAGATAAAGCGTATATAAAGACTTCACTTCACTCCAGAAAAGGCCGGCGTATTTAAGAACAGCATCCATCCTCCTGGCCCCCTTCAATATTCACAAATATACACTAATTAATCTTTACATCAAACAACTAGTCTATTCAAAAAATGGGAACAAATAAGCAGCCCACCCATAAGGGTGGGCTGCTGCTACTACTGCTAGCCGATGTTCTCCATGAACTGCCTTGCCATTTCCAGGTCACTTTCCTTGTCGACATCGTTCCCGATCTCCGGATAGGGTGAATTTATTGCCGCTACCTTCATGTTGAGGAGTTTTGAAACCCTTTCCTCCACGCCGGGAATGGTCAGATTCCCCATAAGCAGCCTTATTACGAAATCCCATCCCAGGACCCTGCACATCTTCCAGGGTTTTTTCCTGTACTCTATCATCTGCCTGGCTATTCCGAGGGACCTCTCAACGACCGCGGGGTTGACATAAAATAAATTCCCTCCGGTGAAGGTCCCCTCCCTTAACCGGGCGTAGGTCCTTTTTGCTCCGGGAAATTTCATTTCATTGGCTTCCCTGGTGACTATAGGATAACATAGGTCGGCATTGGTTTTCCGGCATTCATTGATAAAATGCTCCAGCGCCTCCGGTGTCAGAAAAGGTATATCACAGGTGAGAAGGAGCACCCTTTCACTGCCCTTGAAAACCTCCATCCCCTCAAGGGCGTTTTCGAGAAGGCCGCCCTTTCCCTCTACAAAGAAATCGACCTTTCCCCCAAGGTGCGGGCGGAGCTTTTCAACCGGCCCAACCACTGCAATTTTATCTATGGCAGAACATCCCTTTAAAGCGCCCACAACGTACTCAATCATTATTTTATCCCTTATCGTTACCAGTGCTTTGGAAAACCCATCGCTGAAAGCGCTGTTTTTATCCCCTGATAGTATTACTGCATTGAGCATTATCAATCACCTTCTTAAAATATACTAGACTACCTGCTGTTCAATTCTATACTAAGTATTGCCAGTTTTATCCTAACACATACCCTGCTTGCCACGTAATTTGGTCTTGGTTGCGATTACGTCCTTATATTTTCTTCTAAAGATCCTGGACGCAGCATCGGCTTCAGAAACGCTGCCGAATATTCCAAATACTGTCGGGCCGCTGCCTGACATCGCCGCGCCCAGTGCCCCGGCATCCATCATCTCTCCTTTTATTTGCTCTATTTCAGGATAACGCGGAATGGTTACGTTTTCAAGAACATTTATTAGTCCTCCGGCAATCTCCCGGATATCGCCCCTTTCCAGGGCGTCTATCATACTGCTGTTATCCGGCCTTTTTCTGATAGCATTAAGGTTAAGATTATTGTAAGCCCAGGCAGTGGAAACCATTACTTCAGGTTTCACCAGCAGCAGGTCCAGGACGGCCTTTGACGTGATTGGGGTAAGAACCTCTCCGATACCGCCGGCCAGGCAGGTCCCTCCCCGGATACAGAAAGGCACGTCTGCCCCAAGGACAGCACCCATATTCATCATGGCGGCTTCGTCCATTCCCAGTTCCCACAGCAGATTAAGGCCCTTTATAACAGCAGCAGCGTCGGCGCTCCCGCCGGCGAGCCCTGCGGCAACAGGGATTCTTTTTTCTATGTAAATTTCAACCTGCTTCCCTATATGAAACGTTTCCTTAATCAGTTTGGCCGCCCTATAGGCTATGTTGTTTTCGCCGTCCGGCACATCCGGATGGCTGCACCGCACGGATATACCCCCTGGCCCGTCGCTTACGGCAATGTGAACATCATCGGATAGTTCTGTCTCCTGCATTATCATTTCTACCCGGTGGTACCCGTCCTGCCTCCTGCAAATAACGTCAAGGGTGAGGTTTATTTTTGCGCTGGCGCTCAAAAATATCTTCATAATCCCTGTCCCCCCTTCAGTATAATTATTATGCGTTTAGGGCAAAAATCCTTCATTGAAAATGTACGCCGGCAACTAAAAAGGCGGGCTCATTTGCCCGCGGTTCTGTTGAGAAGGCTCTTGCTTCTCGGCTTAGCCTGCAGTATTGAAGACCCCCTTTCAATAGTTTCCAGTACCGGCGGCAGTTTTTCATAGAAAATCGATATGAGGTCTCCGGGTTTTGCCGTCTTCATGGCCTTCCACAAAGCCCTGGTTTCGTCGTATTCAATCTCTATCCGGGATGCGGGAAAGCCTCCTTCCAGCAGCCCCTGATACAGTCTTTGCGCTACTTCACCCCGTTCCCTTCCTCTCAAATCTTTGTCTTCCTTTATGTAAACCTTATCGAAAACGCCGGAGCATATCTTCCCCACTTCTATCATGTCACTGTCCAGGCGGTCCCCCGGAACGCCTATCACGCCCACCAGCCTTTCGGCGCCAAGGGACGTCAATGCTTCGGTTACCACCCTATAACCGGCAGGGTTGTGCCCGTAGTCCACCATAATCCGGAAATTTCCGATACTGTATATGTTAAATCTCCCGGGATTATTCTGGTGGTCGTTATAGAAGGTCTTCAACCCCTTAACAATATCCCCGACCGGAACGTTCAGGGCATAGGCGCCGCATACGACCGCCAGGGTATTCTCTATGTTGTGCCTGAGCTTCCCTCCCATGGTACAGGGCACCTCGCCCACCGGAATCACAGGATAGTATTTCCCGTTCTTTGCTATGACGATCATGCCCTCCCTGATGAATACAGCCGTTCTTCCGTTATTTATGTGTTTCAGTATCAGGACATTATCGTCCCTATGGGAAAAATATATGATGCTGCACCTGACCCTATCCGCCATGCCTGCGACATATACATCATCTGCGTTCAGCACCGCAAACCCATCATATTTTACAGCCTCGACCACGAGGCTTTTGACATTAACAAGGTCCTCAATTGTATTGATTCCGTCAAGGCCGAGATGGTCCCCTGAGATATTTGTGATTATCCCCACATCCGCCAGGTCATATCCGAGGCCGGAACGTACAATGCCTCCCCTGGCGGTTTCGAGCACCGCTATGTCCACAGTCCTGTCGGTAAGCACGGTGCGGGCGCTGGACGGTCCCGTTGTATCACCCTCCTGAATACATTTTTGATTTATATATATGCCTCCTGTGGTGGTACACCCCACATTATACCCGCTTATTGCCAGAATGTTTGACAGCATCCTGGCTGTTGTCGTTTTGCCGTTGCTCCCGGTAATGGATACTATGGGTATCGAATACTGGCTCCCCCTGGGAAACAGCATGTCCACCACAGACCGTGCAACATTCCTGGGTTTGCCCTTTGATGGGTAATGGTGCATGCGTATCCCCGGGGCCGCATTAACTTCAATAACAGCGCCTCCGGTTGCATGCAACGGTTTTGATATGTCGGTGGTGGTGATGTCCACTCCGGCAATATCGAGTCCGATTATGCCGGCAGCCCTCACCGCCGTCATTGACACCTGGGGATGAATTTTATCGGTTTTATCAACAGCGCTCCCGCCTGTGCTGAGGTTGCCGTTCTCTCTTACGACTATTACTTCATTCTTTTGGGGTATATAGTCTAAGCCTATGCCCTGCCTGCCAAGCACCATTTCAATGCACTGGTCGATTTTTATCTTGGTGAGGGGTTTCTCATGTCCCTCACCCCTCAGCGGATTTCCGTTTTCAATGTTTATTAGCTCTCTAATGCTGTTGACACCATCTCCTGTAACCGTAACAGGAAGTCTCTCCGCAACAGCAGCGACGTTGTCCCCGACAACCAGTACCCTGTAGTTTTTCCCGGGCACCTGTTTTTCGACAATCACTTTATCGCTTAATGCCGCTGCTGCTTCATACGCGGTCTTCAGTTCCTCGTCCGAAGAGATGTTAAGCGACACTCCCTTGCCCTGGTTCCCATTATGCGGTTTTACGGCGACAGGATACCCCAACTGCCTTGCTATGGCCAGAGCTCCCGGATAATCGTGGGCCGCTCCGCCTTCGGGCACGGGAATCCCTGCATCGTACAGCAGTTCCTTTGTTACTATCTTGTCACAGGATATGTCAACGGATATACAGCTTGTATTCTCGGTTATAGTAGCTTCAATCCTCTTCTGGTATTTACCGTACCCTAGCTGGAGGATGCTCCCCTTACCTATCCTGATGAAGGGGATACCCCTGAGTTTGGCTTCTTCCACAATGGCTGAGGTGCTTGGTCCAAGGTCTGTCTTAACGGCGAGCTGCTTCAGTTTTGCTAAACGGTCTTCAATATAGAGTTCCTTCTGCTCCAACAGCCCGCAGATAATATCATAAACCAGCAATCCGGCCTCCACACCTACATCTTCGTTCAAATATTCATATATTACGTAGTAGGTTCTTTCATCCTCCGCCATTCTTGCCTTGCCGAACCATACGTCATATCCAAGAATGTTTTGGATTTCGATAGCCATATGCTCAAATACGTGGGCAATATAGGTGCCTTCGTCCAGCCTTTCCCAGAACCCTCCCTCGTATCCCCTTGAGCACCTGTGCTTCTTCAGGCCCGGCAAAATCCTGGCAAGGCTCTGGTTAAAACCCTCAATACGGCTGGTCGGCGTATCGTAATGCTCACCGAGGTCCAGCTTCAGCCTGATAACGGGACTATGGCTGTATATGTTTCTACCCCGGTAAACCCTTTTCTCAAGAATTCTCATTGTCAACCTCCCGGTATCCTATTGGTTTTCTTTTTATCAAATCGAATCCATATCCCTTTGATAATACATGCATTTTAATGTCCATCAGGGCAAGAAGTTCGTCCGGTTTTGTTTCGGATACATTGCTGAAGGACAGGGTACTGCCGTCGACTATGGTTACGGCCTGGGAACCGATGACATCAAAGCGCTCATCCTGCACTACTATTGCCGTATCTTCATCTATTCCTATCCCGAGAACATGCGGATTTTGCGCAACGGCACATATCAGCCTTCCTATTCTTCCCCTTTGGGCAAAGTGCTGGTCGATAACACAGCCGCTCAGCAATCCAAGCCCAGGAGCCATTTTTACCGTGCATTTCCTTGGTGAATCCTCGTCGTTTCCTGCCACAATCATTACACTGCTCATCGCGGATGCTCCGGCGCTTGTTCCCACTATCGCAACTCCCCTGTCGAACATTTCCTTGAGTTTTGTTCCCATTAGTGTCCCGCCAAGAATGCTGGTGATCCTGAGCTGGTCTCCGCCCGTAAAAAAAACGCAGGCTGCTCCCTCCACCCTTTGCAGAAAAATATCAGCTTGAGCGTCCTGCCTGCTGTTGATATTTATTACCTCTACGTTTTCTATGCCCAATTTTCTGAATATCTCTGAATAAAGCCTGCCGGCCTCTGCCGGCTTCTGGGTAGCCGTAGTGATGATTACTATCTTGCCTTGCCCTGCGGAATCCGTAACTTCTTTCAGTATCTCGCATTCATTCTCCTTATCCTCCGCCCCCCCGATGATTATTAGCTTTCCTTTTCCGCCCATGGCTTTTCCTCCCACCATAATACACTAGTTATTTTTACCATCGGATTGACCTTTATTCAACAATAAAAAAAATCCGCTGCCGCGGACTTGAGACCTGATATTATGACAACTGATATTTTACTGTTCGGGAAATAATCAGTTTCTGGCCTGGAACCAGTTTATCCGGTTCTTCCAGCTCGTTGATTTTCACAAGCTCTTCAATGGTTGTGCTATACTTTTTAGCAACCTTCCACAGGGTATCTCCCGGCTGGACCACATAAACCACAATGCTTGCACCGGGACGCACCTCTGCTTCTGCCGCCTCTTCAACATCCATGAGCACTTCCTTGCTGAAGGATTTGCTTACGTTTGCCTGAACCTTGACCCTGCCCTTTATTTCCAGCAGGTCGGGGCTCAAGGTACGGTACTGGAAATCCTCAAGATAAAGGTCAACATCTACATCCATCTGGCAGCCATACTCGGGAAGCTCTGCCGTGTGCCTGAAGGGTATTTCGTCCTCGTACAGGTATAACTTGTATTCATAGTTCTCGGTTACATACAGTACTTTGACACATAACAGCCCCTCGATTACAATACAATCGTCGGATATTCCGAAATCCGTCAATACCGGCACCGCCTCTATGTCGCACACTTCAACTACCCCCGGACAGTTACCGGGCAGGTCTATCTCTTCTTTTACCACTATTTCCTCAACTATACTATCCAGGGTTTTCTTGAGTTTGAGGCTGGATTTCCGCACATTCAGATTAACTGTTGGAGAATATGCGTCTACAAGAATTTCCATCTGCTGGACTGCTTCTACCTTTCCTTCGGCTTTCACCACCACTTCATACTCAATATTTCTCCGCAATCCCTCTTCGTTTTCCCTTACTGTGGAATAAAAATCTTCGATGGAATACTTCACCCTCTGGCTCATCCCCGGGATTGCGCCCGGAATATCAACATAGTGGCTGAACGGGATCTGGTATTTTACCGTATTGATTGAGCTATCTTCGCCTTCACCGACATAAAGTGTCGTTATTTTTAATACTCCATGGACGTTCAACCGATCCTCTGCTATTCTTTCTTCCCTTTCACCAATTACGACATCGGTCTTGAGTATCTCCTTTACCGCCGGCTGGTCCGCCGGAATTTGAAATTCCTGTCTCACCGTGGCATGGGAGCTGTTTTCACCTATGGTATCGCTTACCTCAACGTAATCCCTCAGGACCTGAATGTCCTGGACACCCTTTACATCCTTTATTACATCTATCTGGGACCTGTCAACCACTTTCCCCGAAAAGTTCAGGACGCACTTTGCGTTGAGCTTCCTGCTGTTGACAGTGGTGCAGTCAAGATGTTCAATTTCTGCGTGTACTTCCGCATCCATCCTGCTGTTGATGCCCGATAGTTCGATCTGCTGGGTGAAACCGAAACTTCCTTCCATGTAGTAGAGAGGCTGGTCCCCCTCACGGGAAATATAAAGGGTCTTGACATTTACAGCCCCTTCAAGAATTATCCTGTCCTCCACTACTTCTTTATCTGTAATGACAACCCACCCATTCACGCTCAATATCTTATCCACATCCGGTTTGCTGTCAGGAACCACAACATCTCCTTCTACCATGGCCTGGGTCACTTCTTCACCCATAACCTGATCTATCCTTATCAGGTCTCTTACCAATTCTAGAGCCATCCGTATTCCTCCTCTCTTTATACCTTCTTTATACAACCTATTAGAATAATATTAATAAGCCTATTAAAATATGTTAGAAGCGGACAAAAAACAAAAAAAACGAAAAAGAGCCGGTGCGCAGACTTCAGCTCTTTTCCTATAGTAGCCCACCCTTAAGGGTGGGCTACTGGTGGGACAAGGGACCTGTCCCCTTGTCCCATTGTCCCCTTATGCTGTTATGGTTGTGCCGGTTATACCCTCCAGGGCGTCTATGGCCTTCTCCAGGGAGGATATTATGGCTTTCCTGCCCTTGCCTGAACGGGCGAACTGTACCGCCGCCTTAACCTTGGGCAGCATGGAGCCGGGCGCAAAATGTCCTTCTTCAATATACCTCTCGGCTTCCTCCACGCTCATATGGCTGATATCCTTCTGGTCGGCCTTGCCGAAGTTGATTGCCACCCTCTCGACCGCGGTCAGGATGACAAGGGCATCGGCGTCGATATCCTCCGCCAGCCTCTCGGAAGCGAGGTCCTTATCAATTACTGCGGCTGTGCCTTCCAGGGATCCGTCTGGCTTTTTAATAACCGGAATACCGCCGCCGCCTACGGTTATAAGCATAACCCCAGCCTCCACCAAGGTCTTCACTGCGGGCAGCTCAACGATCTCCACCGGCTTCGGCGATGCCACGACCCTTCTCCAGCCCCGGCCGGCGTCTTCCTTCATGGTATAGCCCTTTTCCCTCTCCAGCACCTTTGCCTCATCCATCGAATAGAAGGGGCCTATGGGCTTGGTGGGCTTCTTGAACGCCTCATCATTCCGGTCGACTACCACCTGGGTAACCAGGGTAACAACCGGTGTACCCATACCCCTTCGCTTGAGCTCGTCACCCACCGCCTGCTGTATATGATATCCTATCATACCCTGGCTCATGGCGCCGCACACGTCAAAGGGCATAGCAGGGGTTATATGCGCTGCCCCCTCGTTCTGCAATACTATCCTCCCCACCTGTGGGCCGTTGCCATGGGCAAGGATTACTTCATATCCCTTTTCAACCAGGTCAACTATATATCTTGCTGTCTTCCTTACTACTTCAAGCTGCGCCTCCGCAGTCGCCGGCGCGCCGGCTTCCTGCAGAGCATTACCGCCCAGCGCTACTACCAGTCTTTTCAAGAATATTCTCTCCTTCCCCCAGATCATGCTAATATACTCCCGGTACTCTACTATCGCTCCCCCACAAAATTCAGGTAGTCTGTGCAGCAGCATGCAAGATTGGATATGTTTTATTACAATGTTGCAACCATTACCGCCTTTATGGTGTGAACCCTGTTCTCAGCCTCGTCAAATACAACCGAATGCTTGCTCCTGAATACTTCATCGGTTACTTCCATTTCCTTGAGGCCGTATTTTTCGTATATTTCCTGTCCCACCGTGGTATTGGTGTCATGGAATGACGGCAGGCAGTGCAGGAAGATGCAGTCGTCCTTACCGGTCATTTTTATCATTTCCATGTTAACCTGGTAATCCTTGAGCTGCTTTATCCTCTCTTCAAAGTAAGCCTCTTCTCCCATTGACACCCAGACGTCGGTGTAGAGGGCGTGGCAGCCTTTCACTCCTGATTTTATATCATCGATTATTGTAATCGACGCACCGGTTTCTTCCGCAACTCCCCTGCAGTAGCTGACCAGTTCATCGGAGGGGAACAACTCCTTCGGCGATACGATCCTGAAGTCTATACCTACCTTTGCAGATCCTATCATAAGGGAGTTTGCAACGTTGTTTCTCCCGTCGCCTACATATGCGAGGGAAATCCCCCTTAAATGGCCCTTATACTCCTTTATAGTGAGGAAATCCGCCAGCACCTGCGTCGGATGGTAGAGGTCGGTTAACCCGTTCCATACCGGAACCCCGGAATGCTGTGCAAGAAGCTCGACGGTCTGGTGCTTGAAGCCTCTAAACTGGATACCGTCAAACATTCTGCCGAGAACCTTTGCCGTATCTTCAACGGATTCTTTTTTGCCCAACTGAATATCTCCTTTGCCAAGGTATTCGGCGTGAGCTCCCTGGTCATTGCAAGCAACGATAAAGGCACACCTTGTCCGGGTAGACGGCTTCTCGAATATCAGGGCTATGTTCTTGCCCTGGAGCAGTTTTGCTTCGGTTCCCGTGTATTTAGCCTTTTTCAGTTCCTCGGACAGTTTCAGCAGGTAGTCTATTTCCTGCGGGGTATAGTCCTTTAGGGTTAAAAAACTTCTTCCTTTAAGATTAAACGGCATCTAACATTCCTCCTTTAATGTAAGGGGACACACCGCTGCGTATAAGGCCAGGGGACACACCTCCTCTCCGAAGTCTGAAACTGGGGGGAGGAATGTCCCCATTTGACATTCCTTGCCGTGGAATGTCCCCATTTTATAATTCTTCTCTTAGCAGGGGCATGCTCATGCACCTGGGGCCTCCCCTGCCGCGCACAAGCTCCTGCCCGTCAATCTCGACTACTTCTATACCGTTCTGCCTCAAAACCTTGTTTGAAGCTTCGTTACGGTTATATGTTATTACAACCCCGGGCGCTATGGCAAGGGTATTGGTACTGTCGTTCCACTGCTCCCTGGCTGCTGTAATCTCGTCCCCGCCGCCGCTCTTTATAAAGCTCACCGCGGACAGCTTGAGGGCTTTTTTAATAGCCATCATCAGATTATCCTCCGGCTCCACATGAAGGCTGTAAGGTTTGCTGTTTCTTGTAACCTTAAACACTTTTATATAATCTTCAACCCCCGGATATATTGTAAACTTGTCATAGTCCACCATGGTAAACACGGTATCAAGATGCATAAAGGCCCTGATTTTCGGTATCTGCATTACCAGTATATGTTTGAGTTCAGGGATACCTTCAAAAAGGTTCCTGCTCAGCAGTTCTATTCCCTGGGCGGAGGTCCTCTCGCTGCACCCGATTGCAAGCACTTCTTTGCTCAGTACCAGTATGTCTCCCCCTTCAATGCTATAAGTATTATTATAGTTGTACCAAAGAGGGGTAATGTCGGCATTGAACAGCGGATGATACTTGTATATGTACTTCAGGAACAGCCCCTCTCTTTTCCTGGCATTAATCTTCATCCTGTTTATGGACAGACCGTTTCCTATGACCGATCCGGGATCCCTGGTAAAATAGAGGTTAGGCAGGGGATTGATATAGAAGGGATATTCTTCATTGATGTAATCCACCAGACTGTAATGCCTCTGCATATCCTGAACCTCTGTCTTTGGAAGTCCGGAAATCATCTTGCTTGCAAGGTCCTTGCAGTTAAGGTTCTGCAGATAGTTAATGAGCACTTCCCTGAGATCGGGGTTTTCAATATCACAGTTGTCAAGAACCTCTTTAATCATCCGGCTTTTTGCCTCGGGTTTCTGCAGTACTTCCCCGAGAAGCTCTTCTACATAATATACCTGGACTCCTCTATCTCTCAAAGCCTTTGCAAAACCATCATGCTCTTCTTCCATTTTTTTTAGCCATGGAATATCATCAAAAAGCATCTCCGCGAGATATTCGGGAGTTAAGCGTTCCAGTTCATTACCGGGTTTATGCAGTAGAACCGCCTTCAGCTTTCCTATTTCGGAATTAATTCTAATCCCATTTTCTACCGGCATAAATGACACCCCTTTCTAAGAATATACCCATAAATAGTGTTTTCACTTAGCAATGACAATATTAGTATATTATTTTTAAACTTTTTAGACAAGGCTGTCGAACTGTCATCGGTTTACTTTGTTTACATATTATGCTATGCATTTGAATATTAATTCATACGCCCCCCTGTCTGACCTCAGGCGTTGATTCCGTACGCCCGAAGTTAAATTGTACGGCAAAGCTAAGGAGCTTTTGGCCGCTTTGGTCAGCCGTGAAGCCTTTGATGGCTGTGCTGAGATAAAATATACCTCCGGAATGAATAAAAAATTTTGTTTAAGGAATGTCCCTTTTTGCAAAATAAAAAGCGGCTTAACACCGCCTATGCCCTCAGCTACACTTTATTTTTATATTCTCGCTGCAAACTGTAATCTCCACTGTCTCGGTAAGGATGTCCGAATAGCTGTAGGAAACTCTCCTGACCGAATTCTGGCCATTATCAAATTTCACTACAAATATCGCAGGATAGGTTTGCTCCAGGACCCCTTCTCTTACAAAGGTTTTTCTTCTTCCTTTATTCGCCTTAAGTCTAACTCTTTTTCCGACGAAAGTCTCTACATCCTTTTTTATCC
The DNA here is from genome assembly GCA_013540605.1 of Bacillota bacterium. Taxonomy (GTDB): domain Bacteria; phylum Bacillota; class Clostridia; order Ch29; family Ch29; genus Ch29. The sequence continues at coordinate 40,151 of JABVCK010000006.1, read as the reverse complement.
TGTCAAGGGAGTTGTTAACCCGCACTCCATCTCACCTCTTTCGAAATCTCTTGACCTATCAATATTTTACCATATTGTGCGGAAAAAATCAATCTAATATTGTACCAATATGTACGGGCTATTGTCAACTGTAAAAATATCAAAAAAAGAGGGCCTAACACTCTAGATCCCCTCCTTCTTCAAAAATTATCGTCTACTCTCTATAATATCTTAGAATTCCTCTGAATATTGCCCTTGCAACGCGCGTTTTAAAGTCCTTTGATTTCAGCTTTTCCTCCTCTTCAGGGTTTGTTATATAAAAAAGCTCCAAAAGAACAGACCGGACCTTGACTTCACGAAGCATGTAAAAATTGGCGGTTTTTACACCCTTGTTCACGACTTCAGCGTCTTCCTCCAGCTGGAGCATGATCATCCTCCCCAGCCTCTCCCCTTCGTCATCCCCGTCGTAATAGTAGATTTCTGTGCCCGCTACACCGGGATTGTAGAAGCTGTTTTGATGGATGCTTATGAAAAAGTGAGGCCTTATTTTATTTGCCATTCCTGCCCTATCGGATAACAGCACAACGCTGTCGTCCTCCCTTGTCATATGGACCTCTGCTCCGGCCTCGGACAATAATGATGATAGCTGTAACGCTATTTCAAGGTTAACATCCTTTTCCCTTAACCCGGTCGGCCCAATGTTGTCCTCGCCGTCCCCCCCATGGCCCGGGTCTATGACAAAGACCTTTCCCCTAAGGGGTTTGCTGTAGTCGTACTCCTTAATGGACATGATCTTTGCGCCGGTAAAATAGTAATTTATTATCTCCCGGTATCCCTTTCCTTCCTTAGCCATTGAATCCGCCCCGTATTGGCACAGCCCGAGCCCATGTCCCTGCCCCCTCGTGTAAAACCTCAATATAACGGGATTCCATCCGAACCTGGTGGAACTAAGGCCCAGCAGTTCTTTTACTTCGCTGCCTTTAAAATATTTGCCGCCTATACGGATACTTCTTATTCTTCCCTCCTGGTCCCGGTCTATCTCGTCTATCATTCCTTCAATCGGCGATCCTTTAACCGGGCTTGCCTGCTTAATACTAATACCGAGCTTTTCTTCCATCTCCTCAATCGTTATATTCCTTTCATCCTCCCAGCAGGATGAGCCTTTGCAGTAATCACACAGGACTTTTCTAAGGTAAACAACCCTATTTCCTATTATGCTCTCCGAGTTCTCGGTTGCGCCTCCACAGCAAGGATGGTAGTAGGCCTTTACGGGCTTACCGTTGATTGACAAGAACTCTCCCCGGGTACTCTCCACAGCTTTTTCTATCCTATCCCAATTTATATCAAAGGCATCCTCCCATTCTTCCTTTAAACTGTCCATTCCCTTCCATTCAATACAATGTGAGCTATTGCACAGCATCGCGCCCGGATGAATGCTGCATCCGCACCCCTCATACAAGTAGCTCTGCCTGAGTATATTGGTCCTTACCAGGACCGCCTGCGCCTTTATTGCTTCTGCCTCTAGTTCGACCGGAATCTGGGAAGCCGTAATCTCGGCAACAAGGTCCTCCAGGGGTATTGTCCCAATGCTTTGCTTCTCCACTCTGTAAACGCTTACACTGAAATCTTTCCGGTTAGCCATCCCTCCACCTCCTTATCCCTTTAAATACGGGGATTTGGGTAATCCTTCCCTGTATTTACCCCTGGTTTGAAGTCCGCCTATACCTTCGACTCCGGTTATGGTCCTGGAAATCAGATCCTCGGTAGAAACGATATTGTCCACACCCGAAAAGGCAATCTTCTCGCATACGAATACAGGGTCCAGTGCGTGTATAAGAACCCTGTTCGGCGAACTTGCATAATTGGCTCCCGCTTCTAGAATTGCCTCAAAGTGCGATTGGCAGGCTCCGGCAAATATTACTAAATCATCATAGGATGGCTCAAATTTTCTTGCTTCCTTCACCGCAGCAGCGTAATACCTGGAGTTGCGGTAATAGTTGATGTCGTTTATATCCTTGTATCCCTTTACTAGGGCATCGTGTCCCGTCAGTACTACAATGTCGGGAATGTGTTCTTTTAAAAGCCCGCCCACAGCCGCCGGCTGCTGACTTTCAGGCACATGTACGCCCGTTGCCTTAAGCTCCATCTCTTCGTACTTCTCAAGGCACGTGTCTAAATAATCCTTATCTCCGTCCAGGTGGAGGACTTTTCCCGCCCGGCTGAACGAGTTTTTTGTCCTGTGAAAAAATGCGCCTTTAATTCCCTTTGCACTATTCCTGATCTTTCTGGCATTTATCACATAATCTATGTTTTTGTTTACCCTATTGTCATTATTTGCAGTAAAGCGTTTTACTTCTTTAGCGGTCTGCCTTACGAGGTCATTTCCGGGAGCATCCGCCAATACCCTCATGTGTACTCCCTTTAATATATAAACCCTCTCCTTTCCGGAGTGGTCGATTATTTCAACTATTTTAAACAGAACATCAAAATCATAGGATTTCCTTGCCACCAGGTCCCCTATCCTAAACTCCGACATTTTTATCCCTCCTGGCAATAAGCTTCAATTTAACCGATTAGTATATATTATGAAGCTTCTGCTGGGTGTGTGTATAAAACGTGACACAACAGTTATCATCGGTAAAGCCGGAGAAAAAAGTGCCACTTCAAGAGGAATCTGCTGTCGGTTGTAGAAATACTTAATAATATGCCAAATCATATGATTTTCTGGAGGGGTATAGATGAAAAATAATGCAAGTGCTTTTTTGGCTATCATCACGGTCTTGATTATAGGTGCCGAATATTTACTGTTTGTGAAGCTCGTTCCGGACAAAATCTCCACACTGCTTACCGGCCGGCTGGAACAGGGCATCCTGGATAGCAGCATACTGCCTGAAATTGGCAGTATTGTACTTACCTTCTGGTTGGTTCTGGCTGCATTTACGGTTGTTCTTATGCTCGTTATCTTTTTTTCACTCCGGACAGCCTTCTTAAACCCCTTGACAGAACTCCAGAGAAGCCTTGAAGAAATCGAGCAGGGAAATATGCTGGCAAAGCTCCCGAGCAGTTTTAGCGGTCTCCTGGGAAAGATTGCCGATACGATGAATAAAATTCTGCTGCAGCATAAAAAGACAATGGGCAATGTGCTGACTTCGTCGGAAAAAACAAAGGTATACTCCGACGAACTCCTGTTGAATACGGAAGAGACAAACCGTTCAGCGGAGGAAATCGCCCTGACTATTTCGGAGATTGCCCAGGGTGTTGAAAGGGTTTCTTCCGCTGCAATCAAAACCAGAGAAAATACAATAGCCATGGTTCAGGACTCGGAAAGAATCGTGGAATTCTCCAATAAGACCCGGGAAGAATCCCTGAAGATGAAGGAAACAATCACCAGCAGCATAGATAAGCTTGCCCTGCTGGTGGAAAGAATCCGGCAGAGCTGGGAAATTAATGACCGTTTGTCACAGGAAGTATCAACGCTGGAAAGATATGCTCAGCAGATTTCGGGCATTACCATGGAGGTTACCGCAATCAGCGAACAGACCAACCTGCTTGCGCTGAATGCCGCTATTGAAGCAGCCCGCGCCGGAGACCAGGGTAGAGGCTTTGCGGTGGTTGCAGAAGAGGTGAGGAAGCTGGCAGAACAATCTACAGCCTCGGCAAGCAAAATCCATAAACTGATTTCAACAATATCCGAGCAGGTTAATCTGGTTGCGAATTCCATGCAGTCCCAGGCACAAAGAGCCAAAGAAGACGTAGATATCGCAGACAGCTCAAAGGAGAATTTTTCGTCAATAGAACAGGTCACAAACGCCACAGTGCATTCCATCGAAGAGATTTTAAAATTTACACGGAATCAAAGGGTAAAAACCGAAGAAATCGATGCTTTGATGGAGGAGGTTGTCGCTTCGGCGCAGCAGTCATCCGCCGGCACACAGCAAGCCGCCGCTTCCGCGGAACAGCAGTCGGCAGCCATGGAGCAGGTGTTCCAGTCCATCAAAAATCTCAACCTGATGGCAAAGGAACTGGATGACAGTTTTGCAGACTATAAGAGGGGGCTTACCCTTGGAGAGAAGGAAAGGATCCGGATAGATAAGGCAAAATCAGTTGTGATGAATATCGCATCTTCCCCGGTCCTTCTGGAAGATGACCTGCAGGAAATCGAAGGGCTGCTGAGGAAAAATGCTTCAAAGGACACCTGGCTGGAGTTTATTGCACTGCTGGACACCAGCGGAAGCATTAAAATTTCATCCCAGGGAGTGCTTAATGATAATGCAGCCCACCGTCCATTCTTCAAGGAAGCTCTCAAGGGAAATGTCTATCTGTCCGAACCCTATATTTCAAAGCTTACACAGGAGTTCTGCGTATCCGTTTCCCTGCCGGTCAAGGATAAGAGCGGCAGAATAATAGGGGTACTGATGGGGGATATATGCCTGGGAGATTAGAATATATTATCGGGGACATTCCTGTCTGGGAAGTGTGAAGTGGGATGTTAGATGCTGGAATCCTGGAAGTAATGGAAAGCTATACTAAAATCCAACCTCCCACTTCCAACCTCTCACCTCTCATACGAAAGCTGGGGATTAACCAGCATTCCTGTCCTTGCGTCAACAAAGGCCAGCCAGTATCCATAATCCCCCTGTTTCTTTTCCTCCCTCTTTGCCGGACGCCAGCTATAAAACCCGTACATCTCCATCTGCCTTTTTATCTGGCTGTTGTATACTCCCGGCACTCCGTAGGCGTAGTATATCAGTTTTCTGGCACTGTCATTCATTATTCCGAAAATATAGTTGAAGGTATTTACTTTCCACCATATGCAGTTTTCAAGCGGAACCTCAAAGGGCTCTACCTTTGGAAAGCTGTCCAGCATATCCGACATGTACTCTTGGAGTACCATATTTGTATCCGCTTCTTTCTCTGTGTTTTCTGCTTCTTGTACCGGTGCTTCGGCATCCAGAACCTCCGGAGTTTCCTTCTCTGTTCCGGTCGGATTTTCACCGTCCTCTTTCCCCGGCTCAGTATAGCCATTCTTTCCTTCCGCCGCTTCGTTTCCGGTATCCCCCGTATCATAGCCGGTGGAACTGCTCACCAGCGCCTCCCGCCACTGGAGGGGCATTTTGCCGGTACTGCCGGCAAGAGGACAAATAAGGCCCTTCGCCCCATTTCCCTTCTTGCGGGCCATAATTCCGAAAAGGTCAAACTTATCGATACCATAACCTGTTTTTTCCACATTGTGCGCATCGAACTTCCATACTCCTTCACCTTTTCCCCTATCGTCTATCACCAAGGTCCCGAGGTCCAGCAATACCGGCTGCGGGTCAGTCTTTGCTATAAAGAATTTGTATATGTAGCTCCCATCGGCAAAGTATTTCAAGTTCTGGGCAAAGGCAGTCAGCATGCCATTGCCGCTCTTGACCTCTATCTTCGAGTAACCCGCAGGGACCTTTGAATTATCTGCTCTAAATCCGCCATCCTGTTCGGTTAAGATTATCGACTGCCTGCTATAGTTCCTGCTTATTGCCACCACGTTTTCCTCCCCCATACAAAAGTGCTTATGCTATCAATATATTCAGCATGGGAGTATTAGTTACAACTTTTTGGTTGGTAGTTCGTAGTTGGTAGTTCGTAGATCACAGGTACTAGGGGCTAGATCACAGATCACACGCATTCGGGTTATGCTTTTGGGTTTTACCCTATAGCCTTGCCCTGGCGTCTGCCAACTGCCGACTGCCATCTGACCTCTGGTCAATGGTCACTGGCGGAGACGCAGTCGGCAAGCCTGCAAAAGTCCTGAACGGATAGGGTTTCACCCCGCCTTTCGGGTTCTATGCCGCAGCTTTCCAGTACTTCCCTGACCGTCTCCTTGTTTTCCAGGCCCCTGACTCCTACAAGGGCGTTGAGCAGCGTCTTCCTTCTCTTCCCGAAGGCTGCCTTTACTATGGAAAACATGAGGCTTGTGTCCTTAACCCTATAACCGGGGGATTCCTTAATATCAAGCCTCACCACTGCCGAACTGACCTTGGGCGGTGGTATGAATACGGTGGGAGGCACGGATGCAATCATTTCAGGGTTTGAGTAAAACTGCACCGCCACCGAAAGAGCGCCGTACTCCTTATTGCCGGGTGAAGCCGCCATCCTCCGGGCAACCTCCTTCTGAACCATAATAATGATAGATTTGAGGGGGATTTCTTCTTCAAGAAGCTTCATTACTATCGGAGAAGTAATGTAATAGGGCAGATTCGCCACTACCTTAATTCTCCCGTCCTGAAAATGCTTCCTGTACAGTTGGCTCAGGTCCAGCTTAAGAATATCTCCGCAAACTACCGTAATATTGGAAAAGCATGAAGTGGTATCCTGCAGAACAGGTATCAACCTGTCATCTATCTCAACGCATACAACCCTGCCCGATTTCAAAGCCAGTTCACGGGTTAATGTACCGATACCCGGTCCGATTTCAAGAACCTGGTCATCAGCCTCAAGCTCCGCAGCATCAATAATTTTGGACAATATGTTCTTGTCGGTAAGGAAATTCTGTCCAAGACCCTTGCGCGGTGTTATATTGTGCCTTTTGAGAATGTCAAGCGTTTCGCTATACGTGAATCCTTCATTCTTCATGTTTTCCCGCTTCCTTCAACGCATTTAAAGCCGATTACTTCCCTAATCATATGCTCCTCCGCAAAACAGCCCACCGCGGGGTGGGCTGTAATTGTCTACTCGAGTATATATACAAGCACTTTCTTCTTACCATACTTTCTAACATCGCTTGGTGACTCATAGTATAAATCAATTTTATTGCCTTTGATGGCTCCCCCGGTATCCTCCGCACTGGCAAACCCGTAATCAGGTCCCCCGTCCAGGGATTTTACATAGAGTTTTGTTCCGAGGGGTATAACCTTTGGATCCACTGCCACCACCCCCGGCCTGACCTGGGTGCCGCTTCTGGTTATACCATAACCCGGGTCTCCGGGATGTTTGCCGGTACTCTCAAATGTGGCATCATAGGCTGTAGAAGTCATATATATCGCTTTTTTTATCCGGACGGCTCCCCTTGATGTTACAAGAATATCCTTTGTCCCCTTCTCAACAAGCTGATCCTCGGGAGCTTTTACAACCTCCTGCCCTACCACCTCACGGTTTACCTCCTGGCCATCATGGTAGGTAATCAATATATTTTCCCTTATTGCACCATTGCTACCCTTGCTTATTACTGTTTCAATTCCTTTATATACTTCATCGTTGGTACGGACTACCGTTTTAAACGGCACTTCCTTTTCTGCCGTCTCCATCCGGTGAGATACCCTGACCACGCTTATACTCATACCTGGACCGATAGGCGCGTCCAAGGCGGGCTCAACGATATCCTCTTCTCCCAATTCAACACCCGCTTCGGCCAGCATCTGTGAAACCGTATCCGCGGATGTCAGAACGGGGCTCTGCTGCCCACCCACCGTCAGATATACCTCAACCGCTCTTTTTATTACTATCTCCATATGGTCTTCTAGCAAAGCCTCGGGCCCGGGTATCATCCTGTCCTGTTCGCTCAATATGATCCCTTTATCCTTAATCAAATCCCCGACACTGCTGTTAAAACTCGTAACCTGCATAACCTTGTCGCCATCTACAATTGTTACACCCTTTGCAAGAACGCTAAAGGCCGTAACACCCGTTATCACCAGCGCTACTACGGTCAGGATAACAATATATTTCTTATCCACAATGTATCCTCCCATCCTGTACTAGGCTTTAGTGTAACCCTTATCTGCAATTAAATTCATTTTTTGCTATGTAGAGAACAATTTCCAATATGGTAATTATACCAGATATAAAACAAACTGTCCCTGGAATTATTATACATCTAAAAATAAATTTTTATTCCAACACAGCAATAACCCGGGGGGAGTCCCCCCGGGGTGCCGTATTTATTTGTATTCTTCGGTTTCTCCCGTCATGGGCATTGATGGTGTATATGGTCCGGGTCCCATCATGGGCATTCCGCCCATCGCAGGCATTCCACCCATCATGGACATTCCACCCATCATGGGCATTCCACCCATCATGGGCATTGGCATCCCGCCCATCATCGAATGCACGCAGTGTATCATGCACTGCATTACCGGGCAGGGTCCCATCATGGGCATTCCATAGCCCATATCCGGGCAGGGTCCCATTCCCGGAGCGGGTGCTACGACCGGCCCCATTCCCGGACAAGGTCCCATTCCCGGAGCGGACGCTATAATAGGAGTGGGCCCCATGACCGGCATTTCTCCCCTGTAGCCTTTTTTATTATCCAATTAACTATTCCCCCCAATCCACCTTTATTTCAATACCATTATATGATGGTATAGGGAGGTAGTTACAGTTACACATTATAAAAATGCCGTACCTTAAAACCTACGCCCAGTTCCCCGGCGATTGTCCGGCACATTTCTATATCCTCCGGAGGGATCACGTCAACCACCGTCACTACTACCTCGGGTATATATTGTTTGCATTCTTTTATAAACTCAATCACTCCATAGAAAGCCTCTTCACCATAGCTGGACTTGCACAGCCTCTGGTAATCCTCTGCATTTTTGGCATTGAGGCTTACGGAAATTACATCAATCAGCCCCTCAAACAACGGTACTATGTTTCTTCCATAGACAAGATTGCCCTGCCCATTGGTATTAATCCTTATCCTGGAACGGTAATTCTTTTTTAAGTGCCTGCTTACCTCCAGTATCTGCTCCAACCTCAGCACCGGTTCTCCAAAGCCGCAAAATACTACCTCCTTATAGCGGCTGGGATCGCCTATTTCCTTTATTATCTCTTCAGCAGTCGGTTCGCTTTCAATCCAAAGATTCTGTCCTCCTATGCCGTCGCTGTATTCCTTCACACAGAAACTGCATTTATTGGTACATCTGTTGGTCAGATTGATGTACAGGTTGTTCCCCAGTTCGTAGGTTATCATCGCCACTCCTCCTATAGCAGGTGCTAGGTACTAGGTACTAGGTACTAGTTCACAGATCACAGATCGTAGTTGGTAGTTCGTAGTTCGTAGTTGTTACATCTGATAACTGGCAACTGGTAACTGAATTTCTGGCGTCTGCCAACTGGCGACTGCCATCTGGTAACTGGTAACTGAAGCTACAAGGGATATTATAGCACATTTAGAGGTCTATATTAAACACATTTTTCACGTTCCGGGCCACCGCCGCCATTAAATCATCGTGCTCAATACCCTTTAGCCGGCAGATCTCTTCCGCAACGAACCTCACATATCCCGGGTAATTCCTTTTACCCCTGTGGGGAACGGGTGTGAGATAAGGGCAGTCGGTTTCAATAAGGATCCGGTCAAGGGGTACGTATTCTGCCACTTCCCTTGCCTTTCTCGCGTTTTCAAAGGTTACGGGCCCGGCCAGGGATATATAGAGGTTCATGTCCATGCATTCCCGCGCAGTATCCCTGCTTCCTGAGAAACAATGCATAACCCCTCCAATTTCCCAAGCGCTTTCTTCCCTCAGGATCCGGAGTATGTCACCGTGGGATTCCCTGTCATGGATTACCACGGGAAGCTTCATCTCCCTTGCCAGGTTTAGCTGTTCCCTGAAAACCTTTTTCTGCTGGTCCCTGGGAGAAAAGTCATAGTGATAGTCAAGCCCTATTTCGCCTATGGCGACCACCTTTTCTTTATGTGCAAAGGTTTCTAACAGTTGCGCGGAGTTTTCGTCCCACGTTTTTGCATCATGGGGATGAACCCCCACTGCGGCATATATCAAGGGATACTCGGCTGCGAGTTTAATCGACTTAATGCTGGACGAAATATTCGAGCCGGCGTTGATTATGCATACCACACCGTCGCTTATGCACTGTTCTATTACCTGTCTTCTGTCCCTTTCAAACCTTTTATCGTCCAGGTGGGCGTGGGTATCTATAAGCATCTTGAGCTCCCACCTACCTTACCTTTGAACCGGTCTTTATTTCCTTCTCCAGGGTAACCAGTGAAAGCTCCTCGTCCTTCTCGGTGGAAGCAGCCAGTATCATGCCCTGGGATTCTATTCCCATAAGCTTTGCAGGCTTCAGGTTAGCCACGACGACAACCTGCCTGCCCACGAGGTCCTCAGGGCTGTAAAACTGGGCGATTCCCGAGAGCACCTGACGCGTTTCGCTTCCCATGTCCAGTTTCAGCTTCAGAAGTTTTTTGGATTTCTCAACCTTTTCACACTCAAGAACTTTTGCTACCCTCAGGTCAATCTTTGCAAACTCTTCTATACTGATCATATTGTCTTCCATACCGCTCTCCCCCTTTTCGCTCTCTTCACCGCCGTCCTCCTTTTCTATCCTCGGAAAGATTATCTCTCCTTTTCTTACCTTGATTCCCGTCGGCAGCTTTCCAAATTGCTTAACGTCCTCCCATCCGGTGCCCTGGCCATGATCCATGCCGAGCTGCGCCCATATCTTTGCCGGAGTATTGGGCATAAACGGGCTGACCATCACGGAGATTATCCTTATGCAGTCCGCCAGGTTGTACAGGACGGTAGCCAGCCTTCCCTTGTTATCCTCGTCCTTGGCAAGAATCCAGGGCATGGTCTGGTCTATATACTTGTTTGCCCTGCCAATCAGCTTCCATATTTCGGCAAGGGCGTTGCTGAACTGCAGGCTGTCCATATATTCCTCAACCTTGACCGGCGTCTGAACGGCAAGGTCCTTCAGTTCGGTGTCCGGGCCCTCTTCTCCTTCCGGCTTTGGTATAATCCCGCTGAAATATTTTTCGACCATTGTGACGGTTCTGTTTATAAGGTTTCCTAAATCGTTTGCCAGGTCAGAGTTGATCCTGTTGACCAGCGCCTCGTTGGAAAACACTCCGTCCGAGCCGAAGGGGACCTCCCTCAGCAGAAAATATCTTACAGCGTCTACGCCGTACCGGTTCACCAGGATTACCGGGTCCACTACGTTGCCCTTGGATTTTGACATCTTGCCGCCCTCAAGAATGAGCCATCCGTGCCCGAACACCTTTTTCGGCAGTTCAAGGCCGAGGGCCATCAGCATTGCGGGCCAGATAATCGTGTGAAACCTTACTATCTCTTTACCCACAAGGTGGACGTCGGCAGGCCAATACCTCTCGAAATCCGACGGGTCCTCCGACAGGTAGCCGAGGGCGGTAATGTAGTTGGACAGGGCGTCTATCCATACGTATACCACGTGCCCTTTGTCGAATTCCACCGGAATACCCCAGTCGAAGGAAGTCCTGGAGACGCAGAGGTCCTCAAGGCCCGGCCTGAGGAAGTTGTTGATCATCTCATTCTTCCTGGATTCGGGCTGTATGAAATCGCTCTGCTCAATGAATTCCATCAGCCTGTCCTGGTACTTTGACAGCCGGAAGAAATAGGATTCTTCCTTGGTCAATTCTACATCCCTGCCGCAGTCAGGGCATTTGCCGTCCACAAGCTGGTGCTCGGTCCAGAAGGACTCGCAGGGGGTGCAGTACCAGCCCTCGTAGTGGCTCTTATATATATCTCCCTGATTATACAGCTTTTCGAAAATCTTCTGTACTGTTTTTACGTGGCGCGGCTCTGTAGTCCTTATGAAATCGTCGTTGGATATATCCATTACCTTCCACAATTTCTGAATCCCGTCCACAATCCTATCTACGTATTCAATTGGCGTCACACCGCTTTCCTCCGCCCGCCTCTGTATCTTCTGACCATGCTCGTCGGTACCGGTCAGAAACATCACATCATACCCCGTAAGCCGTTTGAAACGGGCCATCGCATCCGCAGCAACGGTGGTATAGGAATGCCCTATGTGGAGCTTGTCGCTTGGATAATAGATCGGTGTGGTGATATAAAACGTTTTCTTCGGCATCTTTTCTTCCTCCCTCTTTTTTTTAAGGTATGGGGACACACCGCTGCTATGCGGGTATTCCTTGCCGCGGAATGTCCCCGATCGGTATGGGGACACACCGCTGCTATGCGGGTATTCCTTGCCGCGGAATGTCCCCGATCGGTATGGGGACACACCGCTGCTATGCGGGTATTCCTTGCCGCGGAATGTCCCCAAAAGTAAAGCCCCTACCGTCTCCGGTAGGGGCGACACAATGCCACGTTACCACCCTAATTCACTGCCCTTTCGGACAGCCTCTTCCGGCAACCGCATGATTGCCTGCCCTGTTAACGGGGGCGTCCGTCACCGCTTACTCGGATTTCAGCGGCAAGGTTCAGGGGCCATGTTCAGGATGCCCTCCGCGCCGGTTCCCACCCGTCCCGGCTCTCTGATGCATCGGCATACATCCTTACTCTTCCCTTCATCACCGTTTTCAGTTTCTAGTTCGCAGGTGCCAGATATCAGTTCGTAGTTCGTAGTTCGTAGTTCGTAGTTTACAGGTCACAGTTCACAGATCACGGGTATCTGGGTTGTGTCTTTTAATTTTTCCCATAAGCACTTCCCTGACGTCTGTCATCTGTTAACTGGTAACTATACTCTGCCTTAATGTATAGCATAGCTCATTTAAAACATAATATACATAAAGTTCGGCGTTTTGTCAATGGTATCCAAAGACAATTCTGCAGACAGCCACGGAGGCCAGTATCCCGGCAAGGTCGGCAATCAACGCTGCAGGAAGGACATGCCGCGTGTTCTTTATGCCGACAGCCCCGAAATATACTGCAATGGTATAAAAAATCGTTTCGGTGGACCCCATCATGGTGCTGGCCACCCTTCCCGCAAAGGAATCCGGGCCATAGGTTTTCAGTATTTCCGAGACGACCCCCAGGGCACCGCTCCCCGATAACGGCCTCATGAGCACAAGGGGTATCACTTCCTGCGGAATACCCAATACCGAAGCCGGATACCGCAATGCTGCCGTAAAGATCTCCATTGCTCCCGAGCTTCTGAATATTCCTATTGCCAGCAGCATTGCCACAAGATACGGCAGTACCTTTAATGCGGTCTTTATCCCTTCGGCCGCGCCTTCGACGAAAACCTCGTACACCTTAACCCCGTTAAGGTACCCGTGGACGACTATAAACAGTATTATAAAGGGAACGGCTATGGACGAGAGCCCCTGTATCAAACCAAACATGTCAAGTTGCCTCAGTAAAGCCTTTGCAGCGCTTTTACGGAAATGATCCCGGCAAGGGTGGATACCGTTGTCGCTATAAGAGCCGTTCCCACGATTTCGGTCGGATTGCCTGAATCTGCCGCCAGCCTGAGGCCTATTACCGTAGCCGGTATAAGCTGTACCGATGATGTGTTTATTACGAGGAAGGTGCACATGGCATTCGTGGCGACGGATGGCCTGGGGTTGAGCTTCTGGAGTTCCTTCATGGCGTTTATTCCCAGGGGTGTCGCTGCATTTCCAAGGCCCAGCATGTTGGCGGTTACGTTCATGACCATGGCCCCCATCGCCGGGTGGTTGGGGGGAACAGCGGGAAACAGAGCGTGCATCACCGGCCTTATGCCCCTCGATATTGTCCCTACCAGCCCTGACTTCTCCGCAATCCGCATCAAACCCATCCACAGGGCCATAACGCCAACCAATCCCAAAAAGAGTTCCACAGAACTTGATACGCTGCCCAGGACAGCAGCGGAGACCTCTTCCATAGTACCTTTAAAAACAGCCAATACTACGCCTGAAGCTATCAGAAACAGCCATATGGCATTTATCATAAAAAAACCCCTTTACCGAATAATCTTATTCACTAAATTATATGAGCGGCAAGGGGCAGGTATTATCAGATTAAGATTTATCCTCTACCATAAATGTAAATTTCATAAAGCCTTTTATCAATAGATAATCTTTCTGCAGTCTTTACCAGTTGGAAAGTATTGAAATAATCTATTACTTGGTCAATCTTTTTTTATCAGCATCACGTTTTGGTATATACCCATTACTCGTTCCTTTTTCTATTACTATCTTATCAAAGTCTACGCCAAAGTCTACCAGCGCGGCAAATTCTCTGGGGTAATAATAGCCGAAGCAAAGATAAATCACGTATAATATCTGAATAATTCCCAGAATTATAGAAAGCGCTTTATCGCTAGCAGTCAGCTTTCTGCTGTTCTGACTCATTTTTACCTACTAACTGTACTCATATCTTATTTATAACTATATGTTATTACTAATTATACAAAAAAATAACAGGACTATCAACATATGATAGCCCTGTTGTCCCTATTACATCATTATCCAGCCGTATCTGTTATGAAAGGCGTATACTGTTGGAACTTAGTTGGCAGTTAACCGATGACAGTAAGACAAAAGAACCGTCCCCGCGTCTACCCGCCCGCGTCTACCCGCGTCTAGTAGTCCCCGAGTCTAAGACACTCGCGTCTATTACCAAAAATATGTTAAAATCCTTCACTTTTATACTAACAAATTGTATAATGTAAGTATGAAAGTGAAGGGTTGTGATTCTATGACAACTTTTGAGAAGATAATTAATTACATGAGCGAAAATAAAGGTATTGTTTCAACTGCTGACATTGTAAAGCTTGGGATAGATAAAAAATATCTTTCGCTTATGACCCGGAAAGGGTTGATTGAAAGAGTGTCAAGGGGTGTTTATGTATTACCAAATACCTTAGAGGATGAATTTTATTCCATAAGCGTTAGATGTAAGAAGGGTATTTTTTCCCACGAAACCGCCTTGTTTTTACACGATTTATCGGACAGAACACCTTTGGCTTTTTCCATCACTTTGCCAAAGGGATATAATCCTAGTTCTTTAAAGGCTTTAGGAATAGAATGCTTCTTTGTAAAACCTGAATACCATAGTTTGGGGAAAATAAGAATTGCATCTCCACAGGGAAAAGAAATTTATACCTATGATATGGAAAGAACTATTTGCGATTTGGTGAGAAGTAAAAACAGAATTGATATTCAAGTATTTACCGATGCTCTCAAAAGATATTCAAGACGCAAGGATAAAGATTTAAACAAGCTAATGAGATATGCTAAAGTTTTTAAAGTTGACGGAAAAATACGTGAGTATATGGAGGTACTGATTTGAAAAATGCGATGCAACTGAAGGGAATTATTAAAAACATGGCGTCCAAGACAGGGGTAAGAGCAAATGTGATTTTACAAAACTATATGCTTGAAAGGCTGCTTGAACGTATTTCTGTTTCACAATATAAATGGAAATTCATACTCAAAGGCGGCATGTTAATAAGTGCGATGGTTGGATTGGATAGCAGAACTACTATGGATATGGATGCAACGATTAAGAATGCGGATTTTTCAAAAGAAAATTTATTGTTCATCTTTCAAGAAATTATTGATGCACCTGTTGATGACGATGTGAAATTTAGCATCAACGGAATTGAAAAAATACGAGAAGGACAT
This sequence comes from Bacillota bacterium, assembly GCA_013540605.1. Lineage (GTDB taxonomy): Bacteria > Bacillota > Clostridia > Ch29 > Ch29 > Ch29. Next base: position 24,850 of record JABVCK010000006.1, on the reverse strand, counting down.
GACTATGGAGGTTATAGAATATCACTTGAAGCAGCTTTTCAGACCGTTATTGTCCCATTAAAGGTTGATGTTAGTGCCGGTGATATAATTACACCTAAAGAAGCGGTTTATTCCTTCAAATTGATGTTTGATGATAGGCGTATAGAAATTCTTGCATATAACCTTGAAACCGTTTTAGCGGAAAAGTTTGAAACCATAATTGCCAGGGGCATTCTTAATACTCGTGCAAGGGACTTCTATGACGTATATATTCTGACAAGACTGCAAGCTAAGAATATAAATAAAGATGATTTCAAAAATGCTCTTGCTCTGACTGCTGGAAAAAGAGGCTCGATTGATAAAGTGGACAATTCTCCAAGTATTATTGAAGAAATTAGATTAAACGAGGATATGCAAAGGATTTGGAAAGCGTACACTAGAAAATTTGATTATGCAAAAGATATTTCCTTTGATGAAACTATACAGGCACTAATTGAACTGTATGATATGTAATTGTATCCCCATCCATACGGGAGGGTAAAACCACCTCCCTTTTTTAAGGTCAGAGGACATCCCTATAAAGGCAAACGCTAGGTATTATCAGTACCTCAGGGTTGCCTTTATCCGGTTTGTATTTAGGAATACATGCAGTGCATGCAGGGGTGAGGTCACAATTATATCACAGCTAGCGGCGGTCTTTCCAAAACACCCCTCTTCGCCTATAACTCCAATGGAAAGGCAGCTCTCTTTGACCATATCCAAATCGTTCCTGCCGTTTCCAACCACTGCCGTTATCTCCGGTCCCAACTTCTTTAAGAACTCTTTTTTGAATTCTGTCCCGCAGGGCTGGTCAACAACCACAACATTGACCGGTACATCCCGGAAATAATCCCGCACCGTACCGTAGGTATCGGCCGTAACAATGTATAATCGCGCCAGCCTTGAAAGAACCTTCAGTCCCTCTATGACCCCGGCCACCGGTTTTCCTCCCAGCGCAAGGGTACCATTATAGTCAAATATTATATTGTGTATTTCCACCTCTCCCGTACCGGGAATATCGATCTTTATCAAAGCTCAGACCTCCTTTTTCAATCCGCCAACCGCAACCGCAAGAACCGTCCCCTGGTTTTATACCCTGGTTTTATAGTTGCTCCTGGCTTACTCAACGCCGCTTTCTGTAAGGTACAGCTTGCCGTTCTCTATCACTGCCCTGCATCCAAGCGGAATTGTTATATTGTACCTGCCGTGGCCTATCATCAGATTTGAGAGGCAGGGTTTGTTCTCTTCCCGGGCAATATCCTCCAATAGGTTTTCTGCCGTATGCCCGGGGTATTTTGCATCCTCGCACCCCGTCCACTGGCCGAAGACTATCGCACCGGCATCCCTGAACTTGCCTGCCATGCGCAGGTGGTTCAGCATCCTGTCTATCTTATAGGGCGGTTCCCCCACCTCCTCAAGGAAGAATACGCTTCCCGTAGTGTCTATCTCATAGGGCGTTCCTATCGTGGAGCACAGCAGCGATAGGTTGCCTCCCACTATCCGGCCTTCGGCTTCGCCGGGACATAAAACCTTCACCGGGCCTTCTCCGGGAGGATTATCGACCAACCCCATGCACCGGGCTGAAAAAAGCGCCCTTTCCATGTAATCCTGGTTATACCTGGGGAAATTATCCCCCATCTCTGCCACCATTGGGCCGTGAAAGGTAACAAGCTCCGCTTTTTTCCACAGGGCGAGATGCAGAGCGGTGATGTCGCTGTAGCCCAGCACTGCCTTTGGATTTTGTCTGATGCCCTCATAGTCGAGCATATCCAGAATTCTTGTTACGCCGTAGCCACCCCTCACACAGAAGATGCCGGCAATAGAGTCATCCCTAAACATGTCATTCATGTCCCCGGCCCGGGCAGCATCCTCTCCGGCAAGGTAATGCTCCCTGTCCAGCACATGCCTGCCCATTTTTACCCTCAGCCCCATTCTTTCCAGGTTAGCTATCCCCTGCAGCAGCGTTTCTTCCCTGACCGGGCCTGAAGGGCTGACCAGGCCTACGGTATCCCCTCTGCATATAGCCTTTGCCTTAATCACTTGACCGCCTCCGCTGAACAGACTACCGGTTTGCCGAGCAGCACCCGCAGTCATCTCTTCTCTTAACCTCAATACGTTCATATGTGTTATCCCATAGGTCTATGTAAAGCATGCCTTTAATCATATATTTCCTGTTGCCCGTGAGGTATTTGATGGCTTCGTTGGCCTGCAGCGATCCTATAATGGAGGTCAGCGTACCCATCACTCCAATGGGCTCACTGCGGGAGGTATCTTCCTTTTGGGGGAAATGCGGGTACAGGCACTTAAGGCACGCGCTTTCCCCGGGAATAATATTCATGACAACGCCGTTTGTGGATGACACTCCCCCGTGAATCCATGGAATATTGTTTTCCACAGCCGTTTGGTTAATCAAAAACCTTGTGGCAAAATTGTCGGTCCCGTCCATTATAATATCTATATCCTTAATATACCTGCCAATGTTTCCGCTGTCCAGCTCTTCGACAACCGCCTCCACCCGGACCTCGGAATTCACTTCAATAAGGCGCCTCCTCGCGGCCTCCGCTTTTGGAATACGCCCTTCGGCGTCCCTCTCGTCAAAAAGGCCCTGCCGCTGCAGGTTGCTCAGTTCCACCAGATCCTTATCTATTATCCTAATGAACCCTATACCTGCCCTGACCAGTATATTGGAGATGTTTGTGCCCAAACCTCCGCAGCCTACCATTAAAACCCTGGCTTCTCCCAGCTTTCTTTGCCCTTCCTCTCCGATATATTTCACCAGCATCTGCCTTGAGTACCTTTCCATCCCGGATCTACCTCCTGAACATTTTTACCAATTATGCTTTGTCTAAATTATACAACGCGCCTTCGCCGCTGCCAACATAATTGATATATACCCTATACTCTGTGTTGCAAACGAGGGACCTTGTTTGTTTCAAAAAACTTACATATTTACTTATTGACTTTAATTGGTATTTTTGGTATGCTTTAATTAAGAATGTTGTCGAATTATCGATGGATTTATGAAAGGGGCGAAACTAATGAAGTCAACAGGTATTGTGAGGAAGGTTGATGAACTCGGGAGGGTTGTAATTCCCATAGAACTCCGGAGGACACTCAACATTGCCGAGAAGGATGCTTTAGAAATTTATGTGGACGGGGAACACATAATCCTAAAAAAATACGAACCGGCATGTATCTTCTGTGGAAATGCCAGAAACGTCGTAAATTACAAGGGCAAAAATATCTGCCCGGATTGTGCGGAAGAATTCAGAAAGGTCAGGTAGTAAGACAGATAAAAATAGCCGATTTTTATCGGCTATTTTTATTTTGGGCCTATGTTAAAAACAATTGCGTCTTGAGACACAGGGCGAAATCCGTTCCAGGGATACGTTTCAAAGGTCTACGCTTAGGTCATATACCTCCCGTTTGGGTATTTTTCTCTCCTTTGCCGTAAGGGATACCGCCTCTTTTTTGGATAATCCCTTTCCCATGTTCCACAATAAATGCTCCTTTACTGTCATCCCATCCCATGGATTTTGCTCTTTTTTATCCTCATCGCCGCTTCCTTCCACGAGCAGTACAAACTCTCCCTTTATATGCCTGTCTCTTAGGATACACGATATCTCTTCCAGGCTGCCCCTGATGAATTCTTCATATTTCTTTGTCAGCTCACGGGCAACCACCGCCTTCCTGCTGCCCAGTATTTGAATGCAGTCCTTCAGGACAGTATTCAGATTATGGGGGGACACGTATATGACCAGGGTACCCTTCTGGTATCTCAACTCCTCGAGAAGCCCTCTCCTTTGTTTCGCGCCCTTGGGCAGGAAGCCCTGGAAGAAGAACCGGCCGGTGGGTAAGCCCGATACCACGAGAGCTGTTATTATTGCTGTAGCCCCGGGAAGGGATTCAACCCTTTTCCCCTGTTCAACCGCCAATCTCACCAGGTCCTCTCCGGGGTCGGAAATGCCCGGCGTCCCCGCGTCCGACACAAGGGCCACCTTTTTGCCCTCGGAAAGCATTTTAAGGATGTACTCCCCTTTTTCCCTTTTGTTATGCTCATAATAGCTGGTCAGGGGTGTCTTGATCTCATAGCGGTTTAATAGCTGCAGGGTCCTCCTGGTATCCTCGGCGGCAATTATGTCAACTTCGTTCAGCACCCTTAAAACCCGCAGGGTTATGTCCTCCATGTTGCCTATTGGTGTCGGACATATGTATAATACCCCTTCACCGGACATAGGCATTACATCCTTTCTCCATTGTAATATATGCTGTGGATCTCGTCGGTGTAAATCTGACCCTGATTATAAATGATAAGGGGGTTTTGCACTTTCAGGAATCTCCCTCCGGACTTATTGCCCTCCACAAGGAACAGGTTTGAATCCTTATCAACGGCAGAATGGATCATCCTGAGCTTCTTGGGCTCGATGCCCTTCTCCCTCATTAAGGACAGGACATCCACCATCCGGCTGCTGCGGTGAATCAGAGCCAGCCTTCCGCCATCCTTCAACACCTTTGCCGCGGAACCGATCAGGTCATCAAGGGTGCACATTATCTCGTGCCGGGCAATGGCCTTGCTGTCGTCCGGGTTTATCAGGCCGTGGCCTCCGTCCATATACGGGGGATTTGAGACAACCAGGTCCGCAGAACTATCCTTTACATACTCTCCGATGTTTCTTATATCTCCGTGTATTATCCGGATTCTCTCCTCAAGACGGTTCATGCGAACGCTCCTGCCGGCCATTTCGGCCATCTCTTCCTGAATCTCAATCCCGATTATTCTGGAAGCTTTGGTTTTGCCTGCAAGTATCAGGGGGATGATGCCCGTGCCGGTACCAAAATCCAGCACCGTATCCCCCTTTTTGACGGTGGCGAAATTTGCCAGCATTACGGCGTCAATGCCAAAACAGAACTTGCGGGGATTCTGGATTATCCTTAAACCCCCTATCTGCAAATCATCCACCCTTTCACCGTCTTTGACGAATTCTTCCATACCTTCTTCACCCCAAAGGTCTACATTTCTTTAAACGCCGCTTCCACATAGGCCTCCATCTGGCTGTATTCCATGTATCCTATATGGACTGCGCTTATAATACCCTTGCCGTTTATTATAAAGCTTGTGGGGAGGGCTGATATGAGGTACTTTTTTGCAACCTCCGCCTGCCCGTCCAGCAAAACGGGAAAGGTAAACCCCTCATCCTTTGCTACCTGCGCTACCTTTGCCTTGTCCTCGGCGATGTTCACGGCAAGCACCACCAGGTCTCCATCCTTGTAGGTCTCGTACAGCTTGTTGAACAGGGGAAGCTCTTTTCTGCACCAGCTGCATGTGGTCTGCCAAAAGGTTACAATAACGGTTTTACCTTTATAATCGCTCAGGCTCACTACGTTGCCTTCCAGGTCCTCCAGTTTAAAATCGTAAGCTTTATCCCCGTGATATACACCGTAATCGGCGTTTTCACCCTGTTTAACCTGGTTTTTATTATCATCGTTTTTCTTCTGCTCTCCCTGCATCCCTGTCGTTCCCGGCTGATCAATACTGCTGTCCTGCGGCTCGGGCCCGGAGGGTGTTCTATCCTTTGACGCACAGGATACTGTGATTAGCGTTACCATGAGCATTAGCGCGATTATTACATGCCTCTTTTTCATTTAAAAACCTCCAAACATATTTTGAAAATCTGCGGTATAGCCGGCAAACACCATGATGCCCATTATTATCAATAATATGCCGCTTACAAGCTTTATTTTGCTCAGATAGGGAGAAATTAAATCAAGTCCTTTGGCAAAGCGGTCAATGACTGCCGCCGACAGAAGAAAAGGCACACCCAAGCCTAGGGAATAGACTGCGAGCAGTGTAACTCCTTTATCTATGGTAGCAGAAGCGCCGGCCAACATCAATACCGAGCCGAGAATAGGTCCCACACAGGGCGTCCACCCGAAACCAAAGGCAGCGCCCATGATGAAGGAAGTAATGCCTTTACCCCCCAGTCCTTTAAACCTGAAACGTTTATCCGCTTCAAGAAACGGTATCCTCAGAACACCTGATATGAACAGGCCCATTGCTATTATCATTATACCGCTGATCCTTCTCATCAAAACCCTGTTTATGGCCAGGTACCTGCCTATCGCGCTGGCGGATAGGCCCATAAGGATAAAAACCACACTAAACCCAAGGACGAAAAACACGGCATTATACAGGGCATAGGACTTTCTTGCCCAACCGCCCTCTTCAAGCTCTTCCATTGAATATCCCGTAATATAGCTGATATAGATGGGCAGCAGCGGCAGAATGCACGGAGATAAGAACGTTGCCATACCTTCGATGAAGACTATGATCCCGGTTATGTCTCCCAAAATATTTCAACCCCCCTGACATTGATAATTATTTTTTTAACACTTTCCCCTATATGACAAAAGACCCTTATCCAGGGTCTTTCCGTTAATTTATCAGACTTCAGATTCTGGTTTCGGAGCGTCAACAGGACAGACGTCAGCACACGCTCCACACTCAATGCAACCCTCAGGGTCAATTACGTATTTGTCATCTCCCTCACTGATTACCCCTTCCGGACATTCCGGCTCGCAGGCTCCACAGCTGATGCAGTCGTCAGTAATAACATATGCCATTATGTTCACCTCCTTGAGGAAATAAAACCTATGTTTCCTCTAATATTTTAACACTTGAAGGCGCTTTTTCAAAGCAAAATGTTCATAGCATAAAAATTTATTCTTGCCCGTCAACAACCTTTATGCTGCTTATCGGATATTCTCCGAACTCGCCGTCCTCATCCTTTATCAGCCTAACCTTGACGGTCTGCTTCAAAACATTTACGTCCACAATTATCGCGTCGCCGTTTGGCGTTTGAGCCTTCGCTCCTATCGGTGGGATCTCCTTCTTGATCTCTTCATAGACATCCTCTTCATATTTCAGACAGCACATCAGACGCCCGCAAATACCCGAAATCTTTGTGGGGTTAAGGGACAGGTTCTGTTCCTTGGCCATCTTTATAGAAACCGGCTCAAAATCCCCCAAAAATGTGGAGCAGCACAGCGACCGGCCGCATGGTCCGAGACCCCCCAGCATCTTGGCCTCATCCCTGACCCCTATCTGGCGCAGTTCTATTCTGGTCCTGAATATTGAGGCCAGGTCTTTTACCAGGTCCCTAAAATCCACCCTGCCGTCCGCAGTAAAATAGAAGATTATCTTGTTGTTATCAAAGGTGTATTCAACGTCAACCAGCTTCATTTCAAGCTGATGTTTTTCAATCTCCTTGAGGCAGGTATCAAAGGCTTCCTTTTCCTTTCTGTTATTTTCCCTTTCAGTGTTTATATCCTCTTCGGTTGCTATTCTGATGACCTGTTTCAGCGGAGCCACAACATCCTCTTCCATAACCGTTTTGGGACCGACCGCAACCTCTCCCAGTTCAATACCTCTCACCGTTTCCACGATTACCTTTTGTCCGGCCTTAACCTGAAAGTCAGCGGGGTCAAAGTAGTATATCTTCCCAGCCCTTTTAAACCGCACTCCCACTACCGTTAACATCATCATTCCTCCTGTATCTGCAACAGCAGAACCTCCAAAGCAAGCTGCGAATTTGCGTTATATTTGTTCTTTTCCTGTGTGTTTATAACAGCATTGATTAGTTTGTCCAGCCTGCGGTAGGTCATATTTGCCGCCATTCTCCTGATAAATTCATCATTGTTTTTAATATATAGCAATTTGGAACCGCCTGCAACCTTTGAAAGCAAAATATCCCTCAGGGTCATTAGCAGGTAATCCAGAAACTCCGATACGGTGTTGCTATCTCCCTTTGATAATTCCTCGATCCTGGCAGACGCATTCATAAAATCCTCTTCTAAAAAGCAAGCCACAAGGTCCTTATACCCGGGGTGGTCCAAGCCCCTGAGCCCTGTATCAAGCTTCAACAGCTGGCATCTTGAAACCACTGTGGGGAGAAGGTTGTGCTGGTTTTCAACGGTAATTATTATTATCCCGGAACGCGGTGGTTCTTCAAGCATTTTGAGCAGGCAGTTCTGTGCCTGCACAGTCATTCTTCCCCCATCCGCTATAACATATACCCGCTTTTTCCCTTCGTAGGGCTTTATATATATCTCCTTCTGCATATTGCGTATGGCATCTATGCCTATACTTTCCCCGCTGCACTCAAGCACAGATATATCAGGATGATTGGCGCTTTTTGCCTTCCTGCAGGAGCTGCACTCCCCACACGGCAGCAGAATACCGGATTGACAATTAACCGCCATCGCGAGATGCAGGGCAAGGGAAAGCGCATCCTTATCCTCTCCCCTAATAATATACGCATGGGATACTTTATTCTTTTTAGCCGCTTCAGATAAAGCTTCAAACAGATTCAACGGTATCCTCCTATCAAGTGTACAGGTCTACGAGGAGACCCTTGATGCTATCCACCTTTTTCAGGATATCAAGCCTGTCCCGCTGGTCGGACCTCATCTTTTCGGTAAGCTCCTCCAGATTGCGGTTTATCTTCTTAACAATCACATATATCCTGTGCCTTCCTCTCCTGTCCAGCACAGAATCCTTTGAGTATTTGAGCATGCCTTCAACGGCCTCATCCATAAAATCCCTGACGCTTCTCTTAAAGGCCTGGAGGTCTTTGAGGTTAAGGCTTTGAGTGAGCCTTTCCCCCTGCTTTTCTATTTCCTGCATCAGGGCAGCAATTCTCTCCTCGTGCCTTTCATAGTTGGCCTTTACAAGGTTATCCCTGAAAGCCCCTGTATCAACCCTTGGTTTGTCACCCTTTTCATCCGGACCCTTTGCGGGTATTGCCCCGGAATGCCCGGATCCTACCTCTCTGATTTTCATAGGATTACCTCCAGTACGCAGGTGCTGGGTAATAGATCACAGATCACAGTTCACAGGTACCAGTTAGTTCGTAGTTCGTAGTTGGTAGTTCGTAGTTATAGATCGCAGACGGCAGATCGCAGATCGCAGATCGCAGGGGCTAGATCACAGTTCACAGTTCACAGGTACCTGAGTAGACCTTTGGAGTATTACTGTAAAACCCTGCCCTGGCGTCTGTCATCTGTGATCTGACAACTGTCAACTGATTTCTAACGTCTGCCATCTGCCATCTGCCGACTGTCATCTGTCAACTGCCAACTGCCGACTAATATCTGACAACTGTTAACTAACCACTGTTCACTGGTCACTTGCTATGCATCTGTCAATTACAATCCGGTAAATCTCCCGGTGAATGTCCTCTATGGGCCTAAGCATCCCATCAGCGATACAGTCCACAACATCCCAATTATATTTATCGGCAATTTCGAGGGCATTGTTATAGGAGTTGGCCAGGTACCGGAGATCGCTCTCATGGATGTCCTTTTCCTTTTCACCGGTATACTTGTTGTTCCTTTCTTTCAACAGCTTCCTGCTGAACTCCGGAGGCATGTTCAGAAAAACAACGCAGTCCGGCACCGGCAGACCAAACAGTTCAAACTCAAAATTCCAAAGCCATTCGAGAAAGCTGTCCCTTAATTTTTTGTCCTGGATTTTTGCTGCCTGATGTATCATGTTTGATGTTGTATACCTGTCGGAAACCACAATGCCTCCGCCGTTGTAAAAGTCTTCCCATTCCTTTTTATAGGATGCGAATCTGTCCACGGCAAAAAAGGTTGAGGCTACATAGGGGTTTACGTCCTCCGGCCTGCTGCCGAACTCACCGTTCAAATACATCTTGATCAGGGCCGAAGAATCGCTTTTATAATTCGGGTACTCTACCCTCATAACATTGTACCGTTCGTCCTTCAGCCTGTTATACAGCTTTAATGTTTGGGTAGCCTTGCCGCTGGCATCTCCTGCTTCTATTATTATTAACTTTCCCTTCATGACATACCTCCACAGCAAATAATCTTGTCAGTATATTGCGTCAATCTCTCCGTTATTGCAACCCTTTATGCTAATGCCCAAGCGGGAATATTCTTTAATCCTTTCTATGACATTCCGGGTAATCCTTTCTCCCGGGCAAACCAAAGGGATCCCCGGAGGGTATGGGATTACCCCTGATGCGGAAACCATGCCTTCGGCTTCTTCCAGCAGGACTCTGCGGCTGTTCCTTTCCATTACTTCCCATGGATTTAAGACCGTCGGAGGGTTGCAGCAGCTGTAATCCGGCATATCCCGTACCGTTCCCGGAGCTGTGCGGATAGTTTCACAGGCACGAACCAACGCCCTGAAGTCAGCCTGGGTATTTCCCACCGTTGCTATACCCAGCCAGTTTTCATAATCGTACATCTCCCCGTATACCCTGCCGTTATCCCTTAGGGCTGAGTCCAGCTGAAGACCCGTTATCCCGGCGTTTCTTACATTTATTATAAGCCTGGTTTCATCAAAGGCATAGGCTCCTTTACCGGTAAAATATTCTAGGCCGGGACAAAAAAACCCTTTCCCTCCGGAATTCAGTTTTGCTCTTGCATCCCTTACCCACAGGACAAGGCTGCTGAGCATGTCCTCCCCCGCGCTCGCCATCACTGCCCGGGCCGCATCCAGAGAGGCCATTATCGGATAGGAAGGACTGGTTGACTGGAAAATTCCGAGCATGCTCTCCAGCCTGCCGGTATCCACCCTGTCCCCCCTTACGTGCAGCCAGGACCCCTGTGTCATTGCCGCAAGGGTTTTATGGGCGCTTTGTATGACTATGTCCGCCCCCGCGTCAACAGCGCTTTCGGGCAGCCGGCCGCAAAACTTAAGGTGCGCGCCGTGCGCTTCATCCACGATAAGTATCATACCATTATCATGGGCAAGGCCGGATATTGATTTTATATCTGAACATATCCCGAAATAGCTCGGGCTGGTCACAATGACCGCAGAGGCCCGGGGATGCTGCTTTATCACGCGCTCCAGTTCTTCCAGGTCCAGGGACAGGGGAATACCCGTATCACAGTCCACCCGCCTGTTCACGTATGCAGGCGTCAGCCTCCCAAGGGCAAGCCCATTGCTGACGGAAGAATGGCTGAACCTGTCCACCACCACGCACTCTCCGGGACGTGCTGCCGCCAGCAGAGCCGCGAGTATCCCGCAGGTACTCCCGTTTACCAGGAAGTACGTCCTATCCACACCATATACTTCCGCAGCCAATTCCTGGGCTTCCCTTATCGCTCCGGCAGGGCAGTGCAGGTTGTCAAGACCGGGGAGCTCTGTCAGGTCAAGTTTCGACATCCCGGACAGGAATTCCTTTTCGGGATGTCCATATGGAAATTGGGATTTATGTCCGGGCACGTGAAAGCTCACCGGGTTTTCCGCCAGATGCTGCATAAGGGCGTCCAGCAGCGGTCTTCTGTTCTGCAACCGAGTTTCTCCTTTCTATTCCTTTAAGTCTTAATATTTATGATACCGCATACAATTACCCATACGGTGGGAAAATTTCTATCGGAGGGATAATATGAACAACGAAAGAGAGTATATTAAAAGGAACTTCAGGCAGAAAAGCGACGTTGAACTGGCCGGTGAAACCGGTCTTAGCGTCAACGAAGTAAGGAATATCCTAAGAGACATATCTAAAGAGTTATGGATAGAAAGAATAAAGAGAAGAAAACGCCGGACGGGAAGGCTGTAGCCTTATCTTCCCCTTCCGGTTTTCCCTGCAATGCCCTTCACCATCTTATCACTGGGGCGAAATATGACGCCCACGCTTTTCCCCTTATCCGTATATCCCAGGATATATTTCCCTTCCGCCCTCCTATTGCATAAAAAGAAATAGTATTTACCGTACTCTCTCCCTTGATCCGCGGGTATTATATGCTCTATGTCTTCAAAGGGAATCTCCAGTACAGCCTTCTCCCTTATACCCAGGACCTTTTCGAACACTACGCCCTCGTCTGTAAGTACATAGTTGTATTCGGTTACCTTTCTGCTCATAACCGTATATGTGACCCAAACCACGGCAACTATCAACACTATACCGGATAGTCCCGCCGCTAGCGGCTTCATTCTGTTCAGCACAGCCACAAAAATATTAACGGCAAGGATAAAGCCCAGGATAAAAATAAATGCCTTTGGAGTTGAAATCTTCTCCTGTTCGTCCTTTTCCTTCAGTATTATATTCACAGGGACCCATCCTTTCAGCCATCAATTCCTGACTCCGATTATATTATAGCACATTCTATCTTTTACCCCTAGCGAAAGGGCAAGAAAAAATGGGACAAGGGACCTGTCCCCGTGTCCCATGATGGCACAGGGAACGGTTATCCCCAGAACTTCTGTATTATCCCCTCTTCCGGCTCCCTGGTCATAAGGCTGGCCGCAACAAACACAACAAGGGCAATAGCGAGAACGGGAACTATTATATGCATACCCATAAACCTCTTGATCATACGGTCAAAGTAAATATATGCCGTGATGCCAACTGCCATCGAAGCAAGGGCTCCGGCGGCATTGGCCCGTTTCCAGTACAATCCCAGGATAACCGGCCATAAAAACGCTGCCTCAAGACCACCGAAAGCGAATAGGTTCAACCACACGATCAGTTCCGGAGGTTTGATTGCTGCCAGAAACACTATGATGCCTATCAAGGCCGTTGAATAAAAGCTGATTCTCTGCAGCCTTTTACTGCCTCCCTGGGCTGTTTCAATGCCCGGATTTATATAGTTCAGGTACAGGTCTTTGACAATAGCGGCGGATGCCAGTATAAGCTGGGAGTCAATTGTGGACATGATAGCCGCCAGCGGCCCGGCAAGGAATAGCCCTGCAATCACCGGCGGGAGAATCTTAAGGGTTAACTGGGGCATCAGCAGGTCCCCAACGGTAACCCCGGGTAATACCGCTCTGCCCAGCGCTCCCGCAAGGTGCATACCCAGCATCAGGAACCCTATCACAAAGGTTCCTACCACCATTGCCCTGTGCATCGACTTTGAATCCTTGTAACCCATACAGCGTACGGCTGTGTGAGGCAGGCCTATTACGCCGAAGCCCACCAATACCCAGAAGGATAGTATGTAGGGCTTTGATACGAAATTCCCGGGACCAAAGGGTGTAATCAAAGCGGGATCCGCAGCCTTAAGAGTGTTTATTATATTCGTCATGCCGCCGCCGTAGTTGACTATGCCTACCAGCAGTGCAAGGGTACCTATCACCATCACTATTCCCTGCACAGCATCGGTGAGCACGACAGCCCTAAAACCCCCTGCCGTTGTGTAAACAATAACGGTTACTGCAAATATAGCAAGCCCCACATTGTAGCTTACACCCGTAGCAGCCTCAAACAGCCTTGCCCCGCCGATAAACTGCGCTACCATTGCTGCAACGAAGAAGAGTATAAGGCTGACCGAACCCAGAATTACGACTCCCCTGTTTTGATAACGCTCCCACAGGAAGTCGTTTATCGTTACGGCATTGATTTTTCTGCTGACGATTGCAAACTTCTTACCCAGCACCCCGAGAGTAAGAAAGGCGGTCGGGAGCTGAATCATCGCCAGCAGTACCCAGCCCAACCCCATATTATATGCGACCCCCGGGCCACCGATAAAACTGCTGGCGCTTGTATATGTCGCCACAAGGGTCATTGCCAGTACAAAACCTCCCATACCCCTGCTGCCTAAAAAATACTCCTGAACAAAACCACCGCCGGATTTTGCTATCAGCTTACTGGTGTAAACGGCTAGCCAGTATATTATTCCGAGATAAACTATCATAGGTAGTAATACCGCAGTGTTATTCATAAATTAACCCCTTTCCGTTCAGGCATTTTATTACTGTTCTGCATTATCATCTAACGGTATGTCTTTGAACAGGAATTTGACCATAAACCAGGATGCAAAGGAAAACACAACAAACCCTGCTACACAGCTGTAAAAAAACCAGGCCGGAAGACCCATTACGTATGTATACTCCTCCACAGGACGCGCCCCCAGTCCGTATGCAAAGCCGTACCACCAAATAAAGTTGAGAATAAACAGTCCTATGGCGATCAGGGCCTCTTTATTGGCCTGTGTGTACCTCTTATCCTCTTTAAATTCTTTGCCTGTCCTTTTTTGAGTCATGACTTCACCTCCTAAGCCTCTCCCGCCATCTAGAGTATTTCTGCGGCACCCCTTTTGCTATGAGTTCTTTGTGTTTTGTTAAAATCCTCCGTGAAATTTTCATACGTTTTCTATATTTTTATCTTTTACCCCTAATGAAAGGGCAAAGCATGAGCCCATGCCGGGCGCAAGAAAAAATGGGACAAGGGACCTGTCCCCGTGTCCCTATCCCATGTGTCCCATTTCCCTTGACAGCTTCTCAGCAGCAGTTCTTACGAGGCCGATCAGGCAGCCCAGATCCCTTTCTCCTTCTTCAAGCCTGTATTTCGGAACGGCTACGCTCAAAGCCGCCACAGCTTCTCCCCTAAAACTCATGACCGGAGCAGCAACGCAAACCAACCCCGGGATATATTCTTCATTGTCAATACTGTATCCCTGGGCTTTTATCCTCCTTAATTCAAGCATAAGCCCCTGAACATTGTCGATGGTATTTTTTGTATACTTTACAAAGGTTTCTCCCTTGAACAGCTCATGAACCCTTTCTTCAGGCATAAAGGCAAGCATAGCCTTACCCAATCCCGTACAATAGACGGGCAGCCTTTTTCCTATCCTAAGGTCGACTTTTATGGTCTCAGAGCTTTCAATCTTGTCTATATAAAACATGTGCTTACCGTTCAGTATAGCTAAATTCACTGCTTCATGGCTTTTCTCCGCCAGTTCCTCCATAAAGGGCTGGGCCTGTCTTCTCAGACCGAGGCCCTCCACTACGTTGTTCCCCATCTCGAACAGCTTGAAGCTGTTTGAATATTTCTGGTTGGATTTATTCTGCGCTACGTAACCTTTGAATTTCAGTGTTGAAATCAAGCGGTGCACGGTGGTCTTCTCTAATCCGAGAGTGTTGCTTATTTCACTTATGCCCAGCTCGCCTTCCCTGTCCAACAATTCTATAATATCCAAAGCTCTAACCAATGATTGTACCATGTTGCTGCGCTTTGTCAATCCTGTCCCCCCTCCGTAATAGCTACATACCCAACATCCTGGGTAAAAACGTTGAAACTGCCGGTACATAGGTTATTATCAATATGTCGATAATCATTGCTATGAGGAACGGCCAAACTGCCCTTGAAATATCTTCAAGGGTTATATCCGAAATGCCGCACCCGACAAACAGGCATACCCCCAAAGGCGGAGTGACCATACCGATGGCCAGGTTTACCACCACTATCAAACCGAAGTGCAGCGGGTCTACTCCAATCTGTGTAATTATTGGAAGCAGAACGGGTACCACTATTATTATCGCCGCTACCGTCTCCATGAATGTACCCAGGAAAAGAAGCAGTATATTTACTAAAGCGAGTATAATTATAGGGTTAGTTGAAAACGACAGTATGGTTTTCGCAACAAGCTGGGGGACCTGCTGAGACGCCAGAATCCACCCGAATACGGATGCGGTTGCTATGATAAGCATGATAACCGAAGTGCTTACCACTGTATTGACAAGGATATTCCACAGGTCCTTCAGCTTTAGCTCCCTGTATATGAAGAAACCCACGATAAACCCATAAACTACCGCTACCACGGCAGCCTCGGTAGGGGTAAAGACACCCCCGTATATACCTCCGAGGATGATTAAGGGCATTAACAGCGCAAGTATAGCGTTTTTAAAGGAATAAGCTATCCTCTGAAAACTAGGCTTTTCGTCTCCCGAATAGCCCCTTTTTTTTGCTATCCGGGATGCAACTACCATCAGCGTGATGCCTACCAGAATTCCCGGTACAATACCACCCATAAAAAGCGCTCCTATGGAGACCCCTGTAAGGACTCCGTATATGACCAGGGGGATACTCGGAGGTATCATTACCCCTAAAGTGCCTGCTGCAGCCTGGACTGCGGTGGAATACTTCCTGTCATATCCCTTCCTTACCATGGCAGGTATCAGTATCGAGCCTATGGCTGCGGTGGTAGCTGCTGCGGAGCCGGAGATTGCGCCAAAAAACATGCTGGCGATTATTGCGACAAGCGCGAGCCCGCCGTGTGCTTTGCCCACAATAGAGTAAGCAAAGTCCACCAGCCTTCGGGATATACCGCCGTATTCCATCAGGGATCCTCCCAGTATGAAGAACGGGACAGCCATGAGCGGGAAGGAATCCGTGGCTGTGAACATCTTTTGAACTACTATTATGAAGGGGATGTTGCCCTGCACCACGATAGCCACTATAGAGGCCAGAGCAATAGCGATAGCTATCGGTATATTGATCATGAAGAACACAACCAAACTTGCGAACAGCGCAATGACCATCTACATCCCCTCCTTCAGATTCTTTAAAGTAGCTGCAAAACTGTTTATCGAATACAGAAGCATCAGCAGCCCGCTGACAAATATCGCTGAATAGGGGACTGCCATAGAAATCTCCATAGCCGGGGAAAGCTGTATGGATACCACCTTCAGTATTTTATATCCGTATACTATGATGACCACAAAAAACACCATGGATAAACCATTGGCAATCAAAGAAACAATTGTCCTTACTCCCGGAGGCAAAACCTGAACTACAGCTTCTACGCCAATATGCCCCTTTCTCTTAATCCCTATACTTGCCCCCAGGAAAGAAGTCCACACCAGGAGATATCTCGCCAGCTCTTCAGACCATGGTATTGCCGACTTTATTATGAACCTGAATATTACCTGGAGAAATATGACTATTACCATAATAACAAGCATGACCGCAACTATATACTCAACCGCTTTATTCATTTTGTCAAGTGCTCTGCTGAACCGACCCAAAACCCTCACCCCTCTGACCTTTTCTGTTATGCAATTGGGGTCAGCAGGTACTGCCGACCCCAACTACGGCTCTATTTGGTATTGATAATCTGGTCGAGCAGCTTAGCGTCCTCTCCAAGCTCTCCCTTAAACTCATCATATACCGGCTTGGTCTTTTCCAGGAAAGCAGCCTTGTCAGGATCTGAAACTATCATGCCCGCCTCTTTCAGCTTTTCAACCTGTTCGTCCTCCATCTGGGTAATCAACTGCCGCTCAAGCATCGCAGACTCTTTCGCCGCCTGTATAAAGATGTCCTGGTATTCTGCAGACAGTTTGTCGAACTGGGCTTTGCTCATCAGCAGTACTGCCGGTGAATAAACGTGACCGGTCAATGACAGATATTTTTGAGCTTCATATACTTTCTGGGTATAGATGATCGGTATCGGATTTTCCTGTCCGTCTACAGTACCCTGCTGCAGCGCAGTAAATACTTCTCCCCACGCCATCGGAGTCGGAATTGCGTCAAGGGCCTTCCAGATACCCATGTGGACCTTGTTTTCCATGGTTCGCAGCTTTATGCCTTTTGCGTCTTCAGGGGTTACTACCTCTCTCTTTGAGTTCGTGAGGTGCCTGAAGCCATTCTCGTACCAGGCCAGTCCTTTTATTCCCTGCTTTTCCAGGAGTCCGATAACGTACTGTCCGATTTCTCCATCGAGTACTTTGTAAGCGTGCTCCTTATCCCTGAACAAGAATGGGAAATCGAAGAGCATAAATTTTTTCTCAAAACCGCTGAGCGGTCCTGTTGAAGTCACGACCAGGTCAACCGTGCCAAGCTGCAGCCCTTCTACCAAATCCCTTTCGCCGGATCCCAGCTGGTTATTGGGAAAAAGCTGAACTTCCACCTGGCCGTTTGTCTTCTGCTCAACTATTTCTTTGAACTTCACCGCTCCAGCATGGTAGGGATGCTGCTCGTTAACCGCGTGGCCCAGTTTAAGGACAAGCTTTTCAGCCGGTTTCTCAGGTGCGTTCTCCTGACCTTTTTGTGCACAACCAAAAAGCAAACCGATAGCTAGAAGTATCGCCAAAGAAGTCGTTAATGCTTTTTTCTTACTCACCGCATTTTCCTCCTTTTTAAGGTTAGGGGACACACCTCCTCTTTGCAGGTGGACTCTAAGGCGGGAGGAATGTCCCCTTATTTAGTGTTCTATCCTTATATCGTAGGTTTCCTGCATAACAGATACGAGGCCGGCCAGTACTTTATTCACCGGAGTGGCAATACCTTCTGTCTTCCCTTCCCTCACTACAGCACCGTTAATCATATCTATTTCCGTCTTTCTCTTATTCAGCACATCCTGCAGCATTGAAGCCTTGTTCTGCGCCGTGAGCCTGCATACTTCTTTTACATGCGCTACCGGGTCATCGTATTGGAGCTTTATACCCTTTGTCTCTGCAACCCGGACCGCTTCGGCCACAGCCATCTCCAGGATTTCGGAAGTTCCTGCATACTCCGGCAGCATACCGTTTCGCAGGCCGGTTATGGCAGCAAGTGCATTTATTCCTACATTGACGATCAGCTTACCCCATATAAGGCTTAAAATGCTTTGGGATATTTTGCTCTTGATACCCGCTTCGTTGAAAGCTTTAGCAATTGTCTTCAGCCTGGGGGTTATGCTTCCGTCCACTTCGCCAAGATAGGTGTCTCCCCTGCCCGCATGCCTGATCCTTCCGGGCCCGAGCATTGTTGCCCCATGGGAGGTAACCCCGCCGATAACCCTTCCCTTACCGACCACTTCTTCAATTTTCTCGATGTTACCCAGGCCGTTTTGAAGGGTTAATACCGGGGTTTTTTCACCTATGACCGGTACTGCTCCCCTGACCGCTTCACCCGTTACCGTAGACTTGACGAATACGATAAGAAGGTCAACGCTGCCTATTTGCTCCGGATTGGAAGCAGCTTTGATATTTTTAACCAGCCTTTCCCCGTCTTCTTCTTCAATCACAAGCCCTCTTTCATTTACTGCGTCCACATGTTCCTTCCATATGTCCAAAAGCCAGACTTCGTTACCGCCATCCGACAGGAGACCGCCGTATAGGCTGCCCATCGCTCCGGCGCCCAGAACAGCGATTTTCACGTGACTACCCCCTTGCCGTTAATAAAGTCTCTTCAGTTCTTCTTCGCTTACCCCTCCGAAGACGTGGTCATCCGCCGGGAATTTCCCTTCCTTGACTTCTCCCTTGAAGTCCTTCAGGGCTTTTACTACCTCTTCTCCGAGGTTTGCGTACCTCTTTACGAACTTGGGTATGAATTTTTCAAACAAACCCACCATGTCGTGGAATACTAGAACCTGGCCGTCGCAGTATCTTCCCGCACCGATTCCTATGGTAGGTATCGAAATCTTCTGCGTAATAAGCCTGCCTGCTTCCTCGGGAACACATTCGAGAATCAGGGAGAATGCTCCCGCCTCTTCAAGGGCTGTCGCGTCTTCAAGCAGCTTGCGGACCGCTTCGGCGCTCTTACCCTGCACCTTGAACCCGCCCAGCTTGGAAATGGTCTGGGGAGTAAGGCCTATGTGCCCCATAACGGGGATCCCGGCATCGACGATGGCCCTTACAATTCCTGCAACTTCCTTTCCTCCTTCCAGCTTGACCACATCACAACCGCCCTCCTTCATTAACCTTGTTGCGTTGTGGATTGCCTGCTCATTGCTCCGGTTGTATGAACCGAAGGGCATATCTCCTACAATCATCGGATTTGGCGCTCCCTTTACCACAGGCCTTATATGGTGTATCATTTGCTCCATGGTCACCGGCACCGTGGAATCCAGTCCAAGCACGGTCATTGCAAGCGAATCCCCGACAAGTATAATCTCTATCTCGGCTTTGTCAACAAAATATGCTGTGGGATAATCATAAGCAGTAGTCATGCTTATTTTCTCACCCTTCTCCTTCATCGCCTGCAGTTTCTGAATTGTAACTTTTGGCATCCCATACCCTCCTTTTTTAAGAAGCATTCCGTTATGCGGAACGTTATTCCGCAATATGTTGTTAGAGTAATTCTTCTTATACTGAAAAAATCCTTCTTGATTTTATAAATTTTATCAAATCTTTTTTACGTTGATGCAGATATTCTCAGCCGCCACTGCTATGTGTTCCATCAGCACACCGGTAGTAACCGATCCCACCCCACCGGGTACCGGAGTAATCATGGATGCCTTCATCTCAACGCTGTCAAAGTCCACATCTCCCACCAGCCTGCCTTCCACAAAGTTAATGCCCACATCGATAACCACTGCTCCCTGTTTTACGTGTCTATCCTTCACCAGCCCTGGCTTCCCGGCAGCCGCCACTACTATATCGGCAGCGGAGACCACCTTCTCCAGGTCAGCGGTTTTGGAGTGGCTGATTGTTACTGTTGCATCCCGCTGAAGCAGCATCATCGATACCGGCTTCCCTACTACCATACTCCTGCCGACAACCGCCACGTTTTTGCCCTTAAGGTCTATATGATAGTAATCCAGGATGTCTATTACCGCCTGGGCAGTGCAGGGATAGAATACATCCCGCAGACCGCTGAACACCCCTGCAAGGTTTGAGGGTGTGATGCAGTCCACATCCTTTGCAGGAGACAGGGTTTCTTCAACCATTTTCCAATCCAGTGATCCGGGCAGCGGTCTCATAATAATAATGCCGTGAACACTATCGTCATTATTCTTTTTCTGGATCTCCCCGATAAAATGCCCGATCGTAATTGTTTCAGGATAACTGCTGACCCTGCACTCTATGCCGCAGCTATCCAGGGCTTTATGCGCACCTTTTATATAGGCCAGTGAATCCTCTCTGTCCCCTACCATTGCTATATCAAGGGTAGGTTGTACGCCATTCGACTTTAGCTGCTGTACTCTTCTTCTAATATCTATCTTTTTTTGTTCGACCACCTCTTTGCCGCTTAATATCACAGCCATATACATCCTCCTTCCGTTATAATTTGGAGACATACCTCTTAGGGTATAAGCCCGGAAACCGGCATAAAAACTTGATGGAGCCTTGACTGGACCGCAGCAGTTTTGCTCCATTCAGGCTCCTCAAATGCTTGTTTCACAGTTGGTATCTTATATATACTTCAGCTGCTTTAGTTTTAGAACAATCCTGAAATCCTGCCGTCCCCATCAACATCTATAGCTTCAGCAGCCGGCATCTTCGGCAGCCCCGGCATTGTCATTATGTCACCGGTAAGAGCCACAATAAATTCTGCCCCCGCAGAGATCCTGATATCCCGCACCGTAACGGCAAAATCTTCCGGCCTCCCCAAAAGCTTGGGATTGTCGGTCAGGGAATACTGGGTTTTTGCCATGCATACAGGGAATCTTCCCATTCCCATTTCTTCAGCCTGCTCGATTGACTTTACCGCCGCTGCATTGAATTCAACAGCTTTGGCTCCGTATATTTCCATCGCGATCTTTTTGATCTTTTCTACAATGCCATCGTTATCGTCATATATAAATCTGAAGCCTTTATTACCCTTTTCAATGAGACGCAGTACTTTTTCCGCCAGTTCCTTTCCTCCTGCTCCTCCCTTTTCCCATACCTCGGACAGCGCTACTTCTACTCCATAACGGCCGCATTCCTGCTTTATCAGGTCCAACTCTGCTTCTGTATCTTTGGGGAACCTGTTAATTGCGACAACAGCAGGAAGGTTGAATTTCCGGGTAATGTTTTCTACATGCTTCAGCAGGTTGGGTATCCCTTTCTTCAGAGCATCAAGGTTTTCTTCGTTGAGTTTTTCTTTGGAGACCCCTCCGTGATGCTTCAATGCCCTTACTGTTGCCACAATAACCACAGCATCAGGCACCAATCCTGCTTTTCTGCACTTGATATCGATAAATTTTTCCGCTCCCAGGTCGGCGCCGAACCCTGCCTCGGTAACAACGTAATCACATAGTTTCAGTGCCGTCTTTGTGGCGATAATGCTGTTGCAGCCGTGGGCTATGTTTGCAAAGGGACCGCCGTGAATGAACGCCGGATTATTCTCAAGGGTTTGGACCAGATTGGGTTTAAGGGCGTCTTTGAGAAGGGCTGCCATAGCACCGTGTGCCTTAAGCTGCCCGGCTGTCACAGGCTTGTTCTTCCTGTCATACGCCACTATTATATTTGACAGCCTGTTTTTAAGGTCGGTTATATCTCCGGACAAGCACAGCACCGCCATTACTTCGGAGGCAACGGTTATGTCAAAACCGTCTTCCCGGGGCACACCATTTCCCTTGCCTCCCAGGCCGTTGACCATGTATCTGAGCTGCCGGTCATTCATATCCATCGCCCTTCTCCAGACAATCCTCCGTGTATCTATGTCCAGTTCGTTCCCCTGGTGTATGTGGTTGTCAATCATTGCGGCCAGCAGGTTGTTGGCTGCACCTATTGCATGAATATCTCCTGTGAAATGCAGGTTTATATCCTCCATCGGAACCACCTGCGCATATCCACCGCCTGCAGCTCCGCCTTTTACTCCAAAAACCGGACCCAGGGAAGGTTCGCGGAGAGCTATCATTGCTTTTTTCCCTATTGCATTAAGCGCATCCCCAAGACCAACCGTTGTGGTTGTCTTGCCTTCCCCTGCGGGAGTAGGATTGATCGCTGTAACAAGAATCAATTTGCCGTTGGGAGCATCCTTCTTTTCTTTGAGAATACCATAATCAATCTTGGCTTTATACTTGCCGTAAGCCTCTATGTATTCCTCTCCGATGCCCAATTTGTCTGCAAGCTCCCCAACGGGCTTCATGACAGCTTGCTGGGCGATTTCAATATCGCTTTTATACTGCATTGTGCCTATTCCTCCTTTTTTAATGTCAGAGGACACACCGCTGCTTTAAGGTATGGGGACACACCTCCTCTTTGGAGCATGGCTCTCGGGAGGGAGGAATGTCCCCGATGTATTCCTTGCCGCGGAATGTCCCCAATTTACTCATATCCATTATGCTATGAGTTCTTTGTATTTTGTTAAAATCCTCCGTAAAATTTTCATGCGTTTTCTATATTTTAACACAAAATGATATTAATGAACAATTATACATTTAATAATTTTAATATTCTTAATGACAAGAATTTATATTATGTTTAAATTATCTTTATTCGGTTTTTTGATGGTTTCAGTGTACTTTTTCGCCTGTTCCGGAAAAGCTATAAAGGTTTATACGCGTTTATGTCGAATACTATCATAATAAATTGTCCAATACTGGCCTTTTTAAAAAGGAGGGATACCTATGGGTAAGAAAATCTCATACATAATATTATTATGTGCAGTTTTTCTTGTGTTAGAATATGCCCTGGTTAGTACAACCTTATCACCGTACAGCGATATAAATCCCGGAACTCAAATGAACCTGTTCCTAAAAATTGCAGTATTATTAATATGTTTTGCAATCTTCTCTTATATTGTATTGGGAAAAAACGAGTCCAGCAGCTCTTTTAACGAAGCGCTAAGCGCAATTAAACGGATAACCGAGGGAGACCTTACAAAAACCTTGAAACCGGTGAACAACACTGCAAATAAAGAACTGGTTACAGCGCTTAACAGCCTAATATACCGAATACGGGGATTTGTGGGAGATGTTGCTGCATCATCGCAGAAGAACCTTACATATACTTCAAATCTTTCGGCAACAATAAACGAAATAAATACTGCATCGGAAGAAATCGCCCGGACAGTTTCTGAAATTGCAGAAGGTTTGGTAACCCAATCCCAGTTCATTAATGAAACTAAACAAAAAACCGAAACCATAAGGAGATCGTCAGGCAGTGTTAAAGAAAGGGCCGCTGCGTCTAAGGAACTGGGAGAACATATGGTGAAAGTCATACAGGAGTTTTTTTCCGCTTTAGGCAGGCTGATTAATATTATGGAGGCCAGCAGCGAAAAGGATAACGAACTGATCAGCCAGGTGCAGGAGCTGAATAAGAAGGCGATGGACATAGGCAATATTTCTCAAATGGTTAAGGATATCAGTGACCAGACCAACCTGCTTGCTTTAAACGCAGCCATTGAAGCAGCAAGGGCCGGTGAACAGGGAAGGGGTTTTGCCGTGGTAGCGGAAGAGGTAAGAAAACTCGCCCATCAATCCTCAACCTCGGCGGATAATATCAGGTCTCTGGTGGATCAGATCACCGGTTCGGTACAAAGGCTCTCCCTCATAACCCAAAACCAATCGAAGTCAGTTAAAGAGTCCCTTGACTTCGCCCGTCACAGCCGAGGAACCTTTGATCAGATACTCGATATCTCAAGCAAAACCGATGCTTCAATCAAGGAAATACTGGAGTTTGCAACCAATGAATCAATACTCGTTGAAGATATCAACGAAACTATGGAACAGCTTCTTTCAATAGTCCAGGAGTTTTCAGCCAATACCCAAGAAGTGTCCGCCTCAACGGAGGAACAGGCCGCCTCAATCAACGAAATTGCTGCGGGCGTAAATAAAATGGTCGATATTGCAAAGGAAGTGACGTTGGTTGCGAAGGATTTTTCAAAGGCGTACCAGGTCGGCGATAGAGAAAAAGAGCTGATAAACAATACGATAAAGATGCTTGAGGGATATGCGGGAGATGCCGCAATGTTTTCCATCTCGGCAGCCGATACGCCGAAACTCGACTCGCTCCTTATGGAAAAGGATTATCTGGAATATTTCGGCATACTGAACAGGGATGGTATCACGGTAGCGGCAACCGCAAGGTCGGAAGTGGGCAAAGATTTTTCCTTCCGGCCCTATTATAAAGAATGTATGGAGGGCAGGGTTTCGGTGTCGGAACCCTATATATCCACATCAAAAAATTACTGCATCAACATCGCAGTTCCGCTTAAGAGGGAAGGAAAGCCTGCCGGTGTATTGATGGCAGACCTGCTTATCGGATAGGTGCTAGTTCGTAGTTCGCAGAATACAGATCGCAGTTCGCAGTTCGCAGAATATAACAGTAGCCCACCCTTAAGGGTGGGCTACTGTTAAATACTGTTAAAATATAAAAACCCGGCAGCGACCTACTCTCCCAGGGCGTCTCCACCCCAGTACCATCAGCGCTGGAGGACTTTACCTGTGT
>JABVCK010000036.1 GCA_013540605.1 Bacillota bacterium | reverse complement strand
GAAAGTGTGGTGGTAAATGGTCGTTCCAATACATCAAAATCTTTATACCATAAAATTCCGATATAATCGGCACTATTGTTTCCTCCAATTAGTAATATCCTTTACTTTTATTATATAATCCATGAAAGCATATATCAAGAATAACGCATACTGCAGAAACCATGAGGATGGTTCTTTTGCCACTAAAATATATGTATGAAAACTTTTATGATGAATTGAAGAAATACATAAAATAATAATTGCAGCCGGCAGACGCATGTGGCCCGGCTGTCTGCTATACCGGCCTTCTTCTGAGGGTTCTTATAGATATTTCATGTTCTCCAAGGACCTCATGTATCGACTTGTTGTCTTCAATCAATGCGTTCAGCCTGGATTCAATCTCTAAATGCCTATTGGCGTTTTTAGATTCTATGTCGTCTAATTTGTTTCCGATGGCGTCGATTTTGCTTTCCATGTTGTCAATTTTGCTTTCAATGGTGTCGATTTTGCCTTCCAAACCGTCTATTTTGCCCTCCAGATTCTCCTGGCCTGCCTTTAATGCCTTAAGTTCTTCCAAAACCACCTTCTCAAAGCTTTCACTACCCATCAAACACATGCTCCTTACTATTTTATCAACTGGCGTATAGGGATTCACCATGTACCGGGGATTGTACCTTTCGCAGTAGTATTTCAGGCTTTTGGCCGCGAGCAGCCCGACATCCGCCATATAAATCTTGAAGCTGCTCTGCTCCTGATAAGCCATAAGCGGCATATCCGGTTTTGCAACATAGCGCAAATTATACATTTTTCAAACGAAAATATGTATAGAATAACATTTTTTCAAACGAAAATCTGAGAGATAAATTAGGGGAAGCATGGGGATGGTTCTTTCCTAATAAACAGATTCATATATTCTGAAGGCGTACATATCTGAGGAGCTTCGATATCAAGTTCCAGGAAATGCTTGTCTCCAGTTACAAAAACATCGATATTATATTCGATGGCAGCATTTAGAATTGGCTGATCCTTTATATCTCCCATTTGTATTTCTCCCTGTCTTGAAGCAGGGACAAGCTCAAAGGAAAGCTTAGCAAACAATTTATCCAATACCTGTACTTTCATGGGAAAACGCTTTTTAGCCACATCGTAGCTTTCACTTATGATATAGTCACAGAGTATCAGTTCATGATTCTCACAAACTTCATTCAGCACCATATCGGGCAAAGAGCCTTCATTCAGTATTGCTGAAATAATGACGTTCGTATCAACCATTACCCTTATTTCTGTTCTCCTTTTGAGTAACGCAGTTCCATTACATCCTGCAAAATATCCTCTTCTGATACTTTAACATCCTTCAAAGCGGCTTGTGCTTCCTTGATTGCGATTTTGGAAGAATTCTTGAGGATAATCTCTCCGTCTGCGTTTTCAAGGAAAAGTATTTTATCGCCTTCTTTAATATTCAACTTACGGCGTATTTCAACCGGGACTGTTATCTGGCCATTAGAAGATACCCTTGCCAGGTTCATAATCAACACCTCGATTCTTTAGATTTCAAGTTTTCTTTAGATTTATTATATACTATTTTATCTAAATTAACAACAGCTTAAGAAGAGTAGGCGAAGCGTGGGGACGGTTCTTTTGCTTCTTCTTTTGCTTCCGCAGATGGCAGCCAGCAGATCGCAGGGGTAAAAAGTGTTCGTAGTTCGTAGTTGGTAGTTCGTAGTTCGTAGCTTTCAGTGATATAATTGTAATTGGTTAGTTTGTATCTAAATTTTGATTCCACTGCAATAACTCCTGTATAAAACTGGTAAGCTTGCACATTGAAAACTTCACAAAACCATTGATAATCACACAAAACCATTGATAATACTGGACTTCAAGGCGCTTTTATGGTATACTTAACCTAGTAAATATAAACATATTTGGTATACAAAGGAGAGGGTAGAATGTTCAGAGCGAACCATAATCATAACCAGCAAACACTTTTTGACAGTACCCAGTGGATGAACCCAAAAATCCTTGAAAAGCTTGAAAAATCATGGGCTCCCATCTTC
>JABVCK010000035.1 GCA_013540605.1 Bacillota bacterium | reverse complement strand
AAGGGCCTCTTCATAAAATTTTTTATACAGCAATAGAGCATATTTTAAAAAAGGGCTGGTTTTTTTAAGAGCAGCATGTTATAATAAAAATATGGAAACAGGTGTATATAGCAAGGATAAGAAAATTGAAGTGAGGTTAGTGAAGCCGGCTGAAGAAGAGAAA
Organism: Bacillota bacterium; assembly: GCA_013540605.1. Taxonomy (GTDB): domain Bacteria; phylum Bacillota; class Clostridia; order Ch29; family Ch29; genus Ch29. Next base: position 1,955 of record JABVCK010000035.1, on the reverse strand, counting down.
TGGGAACAGTTGATGAAGGAGCATCATTACTTGGGGTTTGAGCGTCTTTCAGGGGAAGTGATGAAGTATATTGCAGAAGTAGACGGAGAATGGGTAGCACTTTTAGGATGGGGCAGCGCAGCTTTCAAATGCATAGAGCGTGACAGGTGGATAGGTTGGCGCAAAGATCAGCAGTGGAAAAGGCTTAAGTACATAGCAAATAATCAACGATTTTTAGTACTTCCGTGGATAAGGATGAAGAACCTGGCATCAAGGATATTGTCGCTCAATCTTAGGAGAATTTCTAAAGACTGGGAGGACCGTCACGGGCATGCATTGTTGATGGTAGAAACCTTTGTAGAGCAAGGCCGTTTTACGGGGGCATCGTATAAGGCAGCTGGATGGAATTATCTTGGCGAAACGAAGGGATATGGCCGCAATGGAGCTAAATACTACTATCACGGGGTAAAGAAGGATATTTATATAAAGGAGCTTGTGAAAGGGGCGCGGGACATACTTACAGCCGAGCTGATGCTTCCTCAGTGGATAGGGGGAGGGAAACTAATGATAGAAGTGGGGAGCGTAGCTGTAGCAGGTCCTGGAGGGTTGCTGGAAAGGCTTGAGGAAATCAAGGATCCGCGAGGTGGTCAGGGTAAGCATCATCCATTGAAGGCAGTGCTAGCGATAAGCATACTGGCAGGATTTGCGGGTATGAAAAGCTATGTGGGGATGGAGACTTATGCAAAGAACCTAACCCAGGAAGAGCGGAAAATACTTGGGTGCAAGTTTGATGATTGGGATACTTTAACGTACCTGGTGCCAAGCGACACTACATTTTCCCGTGTACACAGAAAAATCGACTCTGAACAATTTGACCGGATAACGTATGAATGGATTGCGGAGCAGTCTAAGTACGACAGGATTTCTCTTGATGGCAAGACGCTGAGAGGTGCCAGACTGGAATCCGGAAAGAAGGTACATCTTTTGTCGGCTGTAGCCCATGGCAGTGGGGAGGTGTTGGCACAGCAGGAGGTTGACGAGAAGAGTAATGAAATACCGGCTGCCGAACCTCTGCTTGACCAGATTGATATAAAGGGGAAGGTTATTACTGCCGATGCGCTTCATACCCAAGTTGAACTTGCAGAATACATAAAAAAGCGTGAAGCTGACTATGTATTCTTTGTGAAAGAGAACCAGAAGAATTTAAAGAACGAGATAGACCAACTGGAAGACAGTGATTTTTCCCCCTCCGGTAAAAACGATTGAAAAAGGGCATGGCCGCTGTGACATACGAAGTATAAGAGTGAGCGACAAGCTTAAGGGGTACTCGGAATTTCCTGGTCTTAATCGTGTATTTAAAGTGGAAAGGATAAGGATAATAAATAAGACGGGGGAAAAATCCATTGTAATTACAGATGGATGTACCAGTCTTACTAAGGAGCAGGCTGACGATAGAACTCTGTTGGACATAGTGCGCGGTCACTGGACGATTGAGAACAAGTTGCACTATGTAAGGGATATGGCATTTGATGAGGATCGTTCCCAAGTGAGGATAGATAATGGTCCAAGAGTTATGGCGTCGATACGAAATCTTGTAATAAGTACATTCAGAATACTGGGGATTACAAATATTGCCGAGGCTCTCAGGGAAAATGCGCTTAATAAGCAAAGATTGTTCAGGATGCTAGGTTTTGTATAGCGCTATTATATGCCTAAAGCGGGCTTAAACTAAATTATGTTATAAGGCGTATATGCAATCGTGCGCGAGCTCACAAATAATTCGGACATTGATTGCCGGACGCCAAGTCTCCGGGCAATTAATGCCTATAGTGTGTTTTATACGCCAAAATACAGGCATGTCTTCATTTGTGACAATGAAAGTTTTATTTTTTAAAACTGATAAACGTCATATGGAATAATCTGGGTACTATGAATGATTTAGGGTAAAAAGTTTGAGTTTTTATGAATAGGTCCTG
>JABVCK010000034.1 GCA_013540605.1 Bacillota bacterium | reverse complement strand
ATTTTATCATTTCTATATCTTCAGGACTAAATGTCCTACCTGAAAATGTTCTATTAGTATTGTTCATGACTTGATTACCTACCTCCCCCAAGTCTACTATACAATACTAATCTTGTACGTGTCCAACTCGGTTTTGCGAAAATATTTTTTTGCTACTCTCTATAACTCTTGTTTTCTCTTTCTTTTAAATTCGTGCTTCATCTCTGGGATTTCCGGGTATAGTCCAGGTTTTTATTTCGTCAATTTTAATATTAAAGTTCTTTAAATAATACATAATATCTGCAAGCTGAATGTTTGTTTTTGTATGCTCCTTTAATACAGCATAAATATCGTCTATCTTGGAAATATATTTGAGGTTAAATTTTTGTTTTACCAGTTCCCTGATAAATAGCTGTTGAGCCTCTATCCTGCCTAAGTCTCCGTCCCTATACCCCTGTCCCGATATGTTACCTTTACGGTATCGTACAAATTGTTCCGCTTTTTTTCCATCCAGCACTTGCCTGCCTTTATTCAAATGAATATGCAGATTCTGAGCAGGATCGTCATAATGCATATCAAATGGCACATCTATCTCTACTCCTCCCAACCCATCGATAATTTTTCTAAACCCTACAAAGTCCATGGTAAGATAATAATTTACTGGTAATCCTGTTATATCTTCGACTTTGGATATAATTAACTTTTCTCCTCCCATCCCCACTAGAGCATTTATCTTTGTTGTTTTCCCATTTACGACAACTTTTGTATCACGGGTAATTGATAATATGTTAACGGAATTTTTACCAGGCTTATAATTTGCCAGCAAAATCACGTCTGCCCTGGTGCCATCGCCATCCAATCCAAGTATAAGAAGATTTATTGGGTACCCCTCTTGTTGGTTGTTTATTCTTGTGTCCCTAGTGTTGTTTTCTATTTGATTTCTGTTATTACCTCTAATCTTTGTGTCCATATCCTCTTTTGCATAATAGAGTATTGCCAAACCATCAATAAAAAGAACAGATATTATAAATATACAAATAACTAAAACAAGCTTTCTTGACACCGGTTTTCACCGCCCTTATATTCCCTATATTTTACACAATATATTCATGCATTTATTTATCACATTCATATATTTTTTATTATATGGATTAGTATTTTTAAAATACAAAATAAATTTTTACAATAAAAAAAGCGCCCTTCCGGCGCTTTTAATTAAGTTAATTTACCAAATTTAAACCTTAATCTAGCTTTAACCTGGTTTTGAAACGTTCAATAGCCTTCTCGGTATTTTCCCTGCTTCCAAAAGCAGTTAGCCTGAAATACCCTTGACCACTTGGACCGAAGCCTACTCCCGGAGTACCTGCAATATTGACCTCCTTTAACAGTTTGTCAAAAAATGACCAAGAATCCATCCCGTTAGGGGTTTTAAGCCATATATACGGAGCATTTATTCCTCCAAAGACCTGGAGACCTATATCTAAAAGGCCTTCCCTGATTATTTTTGCATTTGTCATATAATAATCGATAAGAGCTTTTATCTGCCTTTGGCCTTCTTCAGTATAAACAGCAGCTGCCCCTCTTTGAACTATGTAGGATACACCGTTGAACTTTGTGGTCTGCCTTCTATTCCATAATTTATTTAGTGAAACAGCCTCTCCTTTTTCAGTATAAGCCATAACTCCTTTGGGTATAACAGTATAAGCACACCTTGTTCCAGTAAACCCGGCATTCTTTGAAAAACTTCTAAATTCTATAGCTACTTCTTTAGCACCTTCAATTTCATATATACTATGGGGCACATCTTTTTCCCGGATATAGGCTTCATATGCACCATCATATAATATTACCGATTTATTTTCCCGTGCATAGTCTACCCATTTTTTCAGCTCAGTTTTTGGAAGAGTCACACCCGTAGGATTATTCGGGTAGCAAAGGTATATCATGTCAACCCTTCCTTCCGGCAATGCAGGTATAAAATTGTTTTCAGCATTACACGAAAGGTACACTATTTTTTTAAATTTACCCGATTCATCTAAATCTCCTGACCTCCCTGCCATTACGTTGGTATCCACATATACAGGATAAACCGGGTCTGTAACAGCTACTATGTTGTCAATGCCAAATATTTCCTGGATATTTCCAGTATCGCATTTTGAACCGTCGCTTATAAAAATCTCATCTTCTTCTAATTGGATGCCTAAAGGTTTATAATCATATTCAATAACTTTCTGAATAAGAAAACCATACCCCTGTTCTGGTCCATAGCCTTTAAAGGTTTCTGGGCGGGCCATTTCATCTACAGCCTCGTGCAGACTTCTAATAACAGCTTCAGGCAGCGGCCTTGTTACATCCCCAATACCAAGCCTTATAATATCTGCCTTAGGATTTTCTGCTTTAAACCTGGCTATCCTTCTTGCTATTTCGGCGAAAAGATAACTTCCCGGCAACCTAAGATAATTTTCATTGACTCGTACCATATAATTTATCCCCTCTCTTACTCTTAAATACTAATTATTATACACCGATTTTGCAGTTAATTCAATTATAATGCAAAAGGGGCAGAGCTGAAGCATGAAAATTTTATTCTTATCCATTAATAGTGGCTGCGTTAGTAATTTTATCCAATTATATAATAATATTACATAAATTTAACCATACGTTTAAGTCATCGGATAACACTATAACC
>JABVCK010000033.1 GCA_013540605.1 Bacillota bacterium | reverse complement strand
ATTTTCCTTTGGTCAACCGTTCCAGGACCATAGCCAGCAAGCATGACCGATATAATCGCCTTCGCTGTATCTAAATGTTCATATGCAATTCAACACTTATGGTAGCGGTCGCAGAACTGGCTGTACCTGAGACCATCCGGGTGCTGTGCTATGTATGCCTATGCTTATTTCTCTGTTCTTCCGGCTTATATACACCGGATAGAAACGCAGGACCTTGCCATATTTAAAATAATATTCCCTGGCTATATGCACGAAACCTGAATTCTTTTGCCTTCCGCAGCTGTTATTTACCACATCATCAAGGAAAATCGCAATATTAACGCCGGCTGCAAGTGAATCAACACTGCTCTCTAACGTCTTGATTATTTTGCTGTTTCCTTTGAATACAGGTATGGCGTTGACTTTTTGCATTATCCAAAGAACAATTGGCTCTATGATAATTGTCAGCAGCCTGCAGAAAGGTTTCGCTATTACAGGCACATTTTCGAAAAGGTCCTTATTCCATGTATGCACTACATGATTTCTCGCCGATCATATCGCTTATGACCCACGACCTGAATTCATAAGGAAAAAAGTTCCATTGCGATGGGACCATAGATGCCGGAATGGTTACAAACAAATACAGAAGGTTCCTCTTTTATCACATTTTCCTTCCTGGTGACAAGGTGTTCATGCAATATCTTCCTTAAATATCCATTTCAGTATGGTAAACAGTATCTCCATTTACGGCTGTCCTCATGCCTTTCTCCCCGCCGCTGAGGGGTGATCAAATCTTTAAGCCACTAGAAAGACATTTCCCACAGCATGCGGGAAACAATCTCCGGTAGACTCTCCGCTGCAGGCAGGTTTTCATCAACCAGAAAGCCCGCCCACTCTCTGTAAAAATGCTGCCGTCTCCAGGGCAGTTAAAACCTGATGATAGGGGCTCAGCTGCAAATACAGCACGCCCAACTGAAAGCAGAGCCATATATAGTCCTTTGTTATGATGCCGGAGATTATCGCTGCCAGGGTCATAATGATGGCAAACCCGTATAGCTTTTGCATTTTCCAGGGGCCCATAGAAAATGCCTCCTGCAAGTACTTTATTTAATCATTCTTCCGAAGCCACCCAATTCCTTCTGTTCTGCTGATGTTAATTCTTGTCGGCCCCAATATTGACCCGAGCTGGCCAGCCTTGAGGGTATCTCTTCGGATTCTCTTCCGGTGCCAACGTGGCCGCAGCCTTAAGGCTACTGAAGTGACCGGAGAAAGGGAAAACATTACCCTTACGATAAAGTTGGCTGCTTGCTCAGGCTTAGCGGCTGTTCCCGGGCCTTACTCTCTCGTCTCGGTGGCCTGGATGGCCTGCCACACAGTGGGGGGGGCAACATCGTGGAACAAAGAATTGTGCTTAATTTTGGATCTGGGGGAAATAGGTCTGGCGCATATGGGCCGATCTCTGTATAAGGTTCTTAACGTACTCAACTCTTTCTTTTTCGACGCCAACCGCTTGGCTGATTTCGGATTCAGCCCAGCCCTTTTCTAAAGCCAGTAGGATAAGATCAAGCTCTTTATAGGAAAGACCTATTGCCTCTTCATCGTTGATGCCGGGAAGGATATCAGGGGAAGGAGCCTTTTCAATGATGCGTGTCGGAATCTCCAAATGGCGAGCAAGGGCCCTCACCTGGGTTTTATAAAGGTCAAGAAGGGGCATGACATCAGCAGCATCGTCGCAGCCGTGTTTGACAAAAAAGCCGATTTTGTATTCTGTCTTGTTGGCGCAGCCTACAACCAGTCTGTTTTCAAGCTCTCCGTGGAGGTAAAGCAGGACCATACGCAGACGGTGTTTTAACCGATAGTAAGCATTTCCTGTTTTGAGGTACGAGGTGAAGTCTTTGTCCTTGAACCCTAAGAGACTTGCTGAAAAAGGAGTTTCTCCAGTTTTCTTTCGATAGTAGTTGTAAGCGGTTTTCATGATTCTTTCTCGGAGCTTTCCGAAAAAGGAAAGTTTATCCAAAGCAAACAGGCGGTATGCCTCCACTTCTTTCAGCCAAGTTGTGAGACTGATTACTCTGGCATTGATTCCTAAATCTGCCGCCAAAGTGAGAGCATCTTGGAAGTGTTCCTTACGGGAGTCTTTTTCGGGCATCACAAGTGCAACTACTTTATCGGGACCAACTGCTCTTCGGCACAAAGCAGCGACAACTGCCGAGTCCACCCCGCCGCTAAGCCCGAGGATCACTCCTTCCCTTTCGAGTTCCTCCACTTTCGCGGCAATGAATCTGGTAAGAAGGGGAGTGACAGCTGCAGAATCGATCTGCATTTCTGTCTGGAGACTCTCAAGCCCCGTCAAAACGATCTCCTCCTCGTTTCGCTTGTAAACACGCTGATGAAGGGGAAAGGTTCAAGTGCTCGGCTAACATCTTCTATTAAGCGCGAAAACACACCCTCCTCAAAATACCGACTCTTATAATATGCATGAGGTTGACATAACCAGACTGCCTTTGAACCTTTGGCCAACAAAAATGTCTTTAAAAGCCTTCAAAAATTTTTCTTCTTTCGTCACAATGTCCCCCTAGGAGCTCGTTGCGAATAACCTTATTTTCATCTCGCCCCGTTGGGCTTGAAAAATTGCATCAGACCAAAATGCATACATAAACCCCCCATAATTAAAAAGAGCTACGGCTGATACACCCTGCACGGCCTGTTTGGGAGACCTTTCTCCCGGCGAGGCAAAACTCCGGCATGTTTGTCTTTTCCACTTCTACACGCGGCTTTACCTTTTTTCCGAAAGCAACCTTACAAAAACTTCCACAAGGTGCGGGTCAAACTGGGTCCCCGCACCCTTTCTTAGCTCCTCCAGGGCCTCCTCGGGT
>JABVCK010000032.1 GCA_013540605.1 Bacillota bacterium | reverse complement strand
AAAAAATTTTTAAAGAGACGAAAAAATAAAAAAAGTACGCAAATTTTATAACAGCAAGGAATCCTGCAAAGCCTTTCATATCAAGACTTTACAGGATTTTTATTTCTTCCAAGTGTCAAACTTGGGAATATATTTCAAGTCAATTTTTAAATTTATATTTTACAAATTTATACAACTTTTTCATATATATGATTTCATAGTCATTATAGTAAATACTTTAAAGAATTACCAGTTTACCAACAATAATGAAAAATATATGGAAATATTTGCACTATTTTTTATATTATGCTTTTTTGCTTTTCTTTTAGTGAAGAAAAAATGTATAACAAATCGGGAAAACAGATGGTAGAATATATATAATGATTACTGAACTGCTAACTATTATTCTATATAAATGAAAGGAGATACTTTTATGGTTTATGCGAGGTCTCCCTGTTAAGCCTTAGTACAAAATAGTTTACGAGCACCTCCTCAGGTTAAAAAATAGCGAACTAACAATCCGATGCTCATTCCAATCAAAACAGGAGGAAGAAATGTTTTTATTATTTTAGCGGCAATTGCGGTGGAAAGACAGCCTATAAGGACCGAAATTGAAATAGTTAATTGTCCGTCTGTTGGGGCCAGGATTTGTTTGATGATTAGTGCCGATATAATTCCAATCGGCATGTAATTAAAATATAGCCGCAAGGTAGGACTCATTTTTCGTCCTGCCATTATTTCGACACCGATGATGCGTGACATATAAGTAGATACGGAAAGTAAACCTATTAGAATCCAATGATTAAGCATTTTTGGCTCTGTTTTTTAATAATTTTTGTATGGTCCAGAAAAAGTAAATATAACGCTCAACCTAGTGTGTAAGGCCAGTATCCGAATAACTACAATAATATTGTTAATACTACTCCGAAATTGATTGACATTTATGTCATATCTGGTATCATGAAAAATAATGAATAATGCATTATAAGCATATAATATATCGGAAGCCATATAATGTATCGGAAGCATAGGAATACGAATGCGCAAGTTGCCTATGAGGTGGTCTTATGAGTATAATGGATCAATACAAATTGTCAGTGATAAATATAATGTTTAAAATTCACCAACTGAAGAAAGCTGAAACTATGAGTTTGGAGCAGTTGAAAAATTTACAGAATAAGCGGTTTATGAAAATATTTAAACACGCTGTTAAACATTCCAAATTTTACAGAAATTATTATCAAGAACATGGTATAAATCTTAAAGATCCGGCTAAGATTGCAATAGAAGATTTGCCCATCATAGATAAAAAGTTAATGATGGAGAATTTCGATCAGCTTGTTTGTGACAATAACATAAGAAAGAACGAATTAGAAGATTTTATATGTGATCCCAACCTTGTTCACAGGAAATATAAAGATAAGTATGAGGTGATTCATACTTCAGGTTCGTCAGGAAGGATTGGGATTTTTGTCTATGGCCCGAATGACTGGTCAATTCTGAGGGCGTTAGTATTCACCAGGGTATCAAAGAATAAGCTTTGCCTCTTTTCAAAGGCAAAATATGCCTTTATTGGCGTAACAGACGGACACTATGCCGGAATTAGCCTTGCAAAAGACTCGCCTAAATTCCTGTTTGATTTTCTTCCAATCGATATTAACAGACCAATTCACGAATCGATTGCCAGCCTTAACCTCTTTATGCCGGAATGCCTTTGTGGATATGCTTCAGGAGTGTATCTTTTAGCGCTTGAGCAGCTAAAAGGCAATTTGAAAATAAATCCGGAAAGAATAATATGTTCTGCTGATCCACTAACTGACAACATGGCAGAAATTATATATAAGGCTTTCAATGTCAGACCCATCAATTTCTATGCAGCTACGGAATCTCTCGGAATGGCTGCGCAATGTGACTTTCATGAAGGAATCCACATGTTTAATGATTGGCACATTTTCGAGAGCATGAAACAAAACGGGGAGCCGGCAGAACCTGGGGAACCGGGAGATTTGATTATAACAAATCTTTATAACTATACGCAGCCTCTGATACGTTACCGGATGGACGATAAAGTAATTCTGCAGGAAAAACAGGAAAAAGGATGCCCTTGCGGATGGTCATTCCCTCTTTTTAGCAAGCTTGCAGGGCGTGAAGAACAGTTTCTTGTTTTTGAAGATCCGAATGGTAACAAGGAGTATCTTCATCCGATTATTTTTGTAGAGTTCATCGTCGTTGGACTTGAAAAAATTCAATTTGTCCAGACTGGGAAGAATAAATTAAGGTTGAATGCAGTTATTCATGGAGACAGGGGCGCTACAATTTCAAGAATCAGAAATAAAATGGATGAAATATTGAGAATGAGAAAACTGATAGATTTTGTCAATTACGAAATAAATATAGTCGAGGATATTCCAAACGACCCGAAGACAGGAAAATACAGGCTTATAATACCTTTTATGCAAGGTGATGTTTCACCTGCCAAATAAATAAAGTACTTAAAAAAGTTTTCCTCGCCAGGCTATCAAAATTGTACCGAGGGCACCATAGATTTCCGGATTACTGCAAATATATAGCTTTTTATCGAGCTTTCTTCGATAGCTGTTACAATTCTCTTGTTATGTGCTACCCTACCTGTTATCATTACCTGGTTCACAAGCTCACGACATCCACCGAGAGCGAGAACCTTCAAGGCAACCGAAGGATTGAGACCGTGGATGATATCTTCTACTGCCGTTCATGACAAAATCTTTTGTTTTGGGATCAGAGATGAAGCACGAATTTAAAAGAAAGAGAAAACAAGAGTTATAGAGAGTAGCAAAAAAATATTTTCGCAAAACCGAGTTGGACACGTACAAGATTAGTATTGTATAGTAGACTTGGGGGAGGTAGGTAATCAAGTCATGAACAATACTAATAGAACATTTTCAGGTAGGACATTTAGTCCTGAAGATATAGAAATGATAAAAT
>JABVCK010000031.1 GCA_013540605.1 Bacillota bacterium | reverse complement strand
ATTTTATCATTTCTATATCTTCAGGACTAAATGTCCTACCTGAAAATGTTCTATTAGTATTGTTCATGACTTGATTACCTACCTCCCCCAAGTCTACTATACAATACTAATCTTGTACGTGTCCAACTCGGTTTTGCGAAAATATTTTTTTGCTACTCTCTATAACTCTTGTTTTCTCTTTCTTTTAAATTCGTGCTTCATCTCTGGGGTGCAAGGTATGAATATTCTGTGATAATGTCATATTGAAATTATTCTGATAAAATGTCACTTATGAGAGAGGAGATTCTTAATATGACTCAAAAGGAAATAACAAGGCTTAGGGTCATAAACCAAACGATCGACAAGGTACTCAGCATCAGGGAAGCTGCTGAACTTTTGGATCTCAGTGAACGTCAAGTAATAAGGTTAAAGAAAGGAGTTGTGTTAGAAGGGCCTACGTTCATAATCCATAAAAACAGAGGTCAGAAGCCGGTACATGCTATCAATGATGAATTTAGGAGTACCATAATTGAGCTAAAGCGAACAAAATACGAAGAAGCTAATTTTGCTCATTATCAGGAACTACTTGGGAGGTGTGAAGGTATTAATGTAAGTGGCTCATACGGGAATACGATGATAAGTAAAATAATACAGTTGTTCAAAAGTATAATCTGAGAGTACGAAATAGGCATTTAGGAGATCCAATCCGGCTCTGCCCCCGCTTCTTCTGTGTTTAAATTTAATTCTGTCATTGTGGCCCTCAAGAGGGCCATTGCTGATATTGGGGTAGACCAAGCTGTTACTAACCGCTGCATAATCAGCCATTAAGCTATTTACATATCCTGCCACAGGTCCATATTCGCTGTCCTTGTATTTATTAAGAAATCTGTCCAACTCATCAGTTTCGGCAGTGTCAAAAACATGATAACAGTCTGAGAGAAACTCAGTGAGATACGGTACTACGGGATATGTAACCTTAATTTGGTTTATTATGTCGTTTTTTTTTGGATTACCTTTGCTTTATCTTCTTCTGATAGCTGCTTTTCTTCCTTCAATTCAGCTCCATGTATCAGCTCCCAAATTTTTTTGCTATATTAGGATCTGCTGTTTTCATAAGTCTTTGGATTAGGCTTTGCTTTGACAGTTTCGTCACTGTCGGATTCAGGCCGGGTTTTGGACGCTTCCCTCAGTATGTTCCTGTAAACCGTATCCCTTGACACCTTTTCCAATGACAGGTCAGGGAGTGACTGGGCCAATTCGGAGTCAAATTCTTCTTCCCAGGATTTTGGGCTGTGCTTTTTTACCGTTCTGGATATTACGTTTTCGGACTCTTCTTTAGCCAGCTTCAGAAGATATTGGTATATCGCATTTGCGCTTCCAGTGTAGCCCTGCGCAGTGATGACAGGATGGATTGTCCTGTGATTCCCCCCAGCCTTCCACATCTCTATAACGGTTTGCCGGTAAGGCTCGACGATGGATTCACGGGCCGGTTTTACTCCGGGGCCAGCCACTGTCTTGAATGCACGGCTGCCTGGCACCTTCTCGGATATCTCTCCATTGCTATTGATGTACTCAAGCCTCTCCGCAATCCTGTTTCTAACATTTTCAAGGGTGCTGGCGGCGCTTCTGCGCAGCTTTCGCACATCATCAAGTGACAGACCAAGCTCGTGTGCAATATCTGCTGACCTTAGCCCTTTATCGGATAATTCCAGCATTTTCAGCGTGTTCCGGTATATCTTTGCTTTGTGCTCGCTTAGTCCAGCGAGTTTGATTTTGTCCTCCACGATTTGCTCTGGAACATGGAACCTCACATTTTGTACGGCACCCTCTCCCTGCGTCTCCTGTACCCAGCCATCCCCATCACGGATAAATATTTGTGCCGGCATTTCTGCCATCAGGGTTTCTTTTATTGCTTCATGTGCATTCTTGATTAGGTGGAATCTGTCCGCAACCTGTGTTTTCCCACATTCCTCCCCTGCCGAAGAGTACGAGCTCGCCCTGTCTCTACTTAAAAACTCTACAGATTGGAACTTTTCCATCACTTTCTTTACCGCTTCCTTCGTAGTTCCACGTATAATGATCAATGTCTTATGTGTTTCAGCATCGATAAATACTGTGCATCCCGATGATTTATCCCCTTTGCGCAGGTTGATGTCATCTATTGCCAGTACCCTTACATCATCTTTCTTTAAATTTTCCTCAACCTGCCGTGCTCCTTCCGCTTTCAGGTATTCCATAATCATATCGTGGCTCACCACAGCCCCTTCCGCTTTGAGTTCCTTCTCGGCATGATTGCAGCCACAGCCTAATGCGCGCTCTATACAATACTTCTTTAATCTAATCGTTTTCCTTGCGTCCTCTTCAGAAAATTGTGGGAAGCGTTCAACAAACCTCTTATATTTACAGTCCGGATTTTCACAAAAATATTTTTTGAATGTAACTTCATGGTATACCGTCAGGTTATCTCGTGGGATGTCCTGTATGGGCTTGGTGAAATAGTCATTGCATGGTTGGCGGCTTACCATACCGCAGAATGGACATTCCGCTTCTTGCGAATGTGATTTCCAGTAATACCTGATCTCCCTGCATTCACCTTCGTCGCGTATTTTGTTCTGGAGTTTCAGACATCTCGGCATTATTTCGCTAAAATCAAAGTAAGCTTGAAGTTCCATATCATATATATACAGTTCTTCAATTTCTTCCTGGCTGTATCCATTTTCGCTGTAATTTTTGTAAAACAATTCTTTCCAATTCTTTTTAGTTGACATATTCCCCAACCTCACTTGTAACATTTTGTTATATCATACTATAAAATGAATTGGTTGTCCAGCTTTTCTTCATCGCCTATCCGTATGAGCCTGATGTTATCAGAATTATGCCTAAAAGGAGGTTTTGATAACATGGAAAGAAACGAAATACAAAGTGTAGACAAAATTATAGAGGAGTATAAAGAAGAATTGAAAAAACTGTTTAAAGGGGAAAAAGTAAAGAGTTTTGACAAAATTACAGGTGAAGCAATAGAGAAAATTAAAAATGAATTGAAAAAAGCAGCAGAAGAGGTTACGGAAGAAGAGAATAAAAAAAACAGGATATGAATGTCCCAGATGCGGACGAGAAATAAAACCGAACAAGTATGACGCTGAAAAAGAAATAGTGGGGATACATTTCAAATTGAATATAAAAAGGGATTTATGCTTTTGTCGACATTGCGGTTGTGGGTTTGCTCCGATAGATGAAGCATTTGATTTATTTGAAGACCACAATATAACAAAGGATATGGCGGAGGAAATGGCATATTCCGGTCAGAATTGCCTGTCGTTTGAAAAAGGGGCAGAAAATATAAAGAGATATC